>CAKPJE010000059.1 GCA_934162555.1 uncultured Bacilli bacterium
TAATTTTTTATAATTCATAACCCTACTCCCTCTATTATCTTTAAACTACCAAAAAGAGGACCAGTATCTATATATTCTCTAATCCTATAGTTATCAACAAAATTATTTTTATTTTCCTTTTTTAGTAATACATGTATGTATGTATATGTACCATATAGTTATCAACAAATCCTTTCATCAATCAAAAAATCTATTTTTTCTAGTTCCACTAGTCATAAATCTCCACATAGCTTTAGAACCAGTAAGCCAAGTAAACCTAACACCATTTTTATTATTTTTAACAATCTTCTTAACCAAAAACTCAGCAATAACATCAGGCTTATCTCCTAATATATTGTAAACCTTTTTAACCTTTTCTGAAAGTTCAAAACCATCAGTACCCATAGAATGATTAACAAAATCAGTAATCATAATACCAGGCGCAAGTAAACCAACCTGAATATTAAGTTTTTTATCATCCACTTCTTTAGCTAAACTCTCCAAAAAATAAGTTAAACCTCTTTTACTAGTACCATAAATAGATAATCCCGTCATCATAGCATCATCACTACCATAACCCTCAATACCATAAATTTGACCAAACCCTTGTTTAATCATCTGATTCATAGCAATCTTAGAACCAACAACAGAACCCTTTAAATCAATATCAATCAATCTATCAATATCTTTGGTATCAACTTCCCAAATAGGAACCATCTTTTGATTGACACCAGCATTATTAATCCAAATATCAATAGAACCAAAATTCTTAACAGCTTCATCCTTCAAAACAATTAAATCTTCTTCACTAGTAACATCACATCTAACACTCAAAACACTCCCATTACCAGAAATAGACTTTAATAAAGTCTCAGCTTTTGCTAATTCATCATTTAGAATATCACTAATTACAACATTATAATTATATTTTCTAAATTCTTTAGCCATCTCTAAACCAAAACCTCTAGCAGAGCCAGTTATAACAACAGTTTTCATCAAATCACCTACAATTCAAAATCAATAATCAAATATTCATCATTTTCTAAATACTTAATAATACGATATTTACCACTATCTAATTTACCATACTCACAAGACCAATTAACTTTAATATCCATCATATTATTTTTTTCAATCCCGTAACCAATACCACTAGAACACTTTTTATTTTTAGATAACTTCTTAAAACTATTATCACTATATTTTTCAATATCAAAACCAGGTTCTAACATAATATCACTATCAGTATTATTCTTTATCTCAAAAGTTAAACCACTATCAGTTAATGTATCTTCTAAAATAGAAACCTTTATATCATCCTCTTTATATTCTTCCTTAACCTCTTTAGAACAACCCAAAGTAAGTAAAATAATTAAACAAATCACAATATTTTTTATCATGTTCCCACCCTACAGATATATTGTACCAAATTTCTAACAAAAAGTCAGTACTTTTGATATAATATTTTGAAAAATTAAAAGTGTTTAAATATTATATTCTTCAACATAAAAAAAATAACTCAACACATTTATTATTATAAATATTTAATAATTAAGTGAGTACTATTTTTCTCTCTTTTGTAATTATTTTATGATAATACCTTTCTTCACAAGTTAGTCTTACATCTAGTTACAAAGAGCCAAACAGAAAAAGACAATCTCTCAGAATTATCAAATGAGAACAATGCAATAAATCATTACTTGTAAAATATGCATTAAGATTTTTGCCCATATTTTAAAGCAAAATATGAAGCAATTAAAAAGCAATGTGGACATAAAAAGCTATTATCGCAATTACAGAATTTACTATTTTACAAAGAACACACAAACAATGTTTAGGTTATTTTAGCATCTTTAGCGGCAATTTTTATCGTGGATTAAATCCATATTTTTATTTTCATTCATGCACCTTCTAACTTGATGAGAAAGTACTTTTGATATTTTGCAAGTACCAAATTTTTGCACTCCTAAAAATTCTAACTTTAAATATTTTTTTATATGAAAGAAACCTCTAAATATAATTTTTTGATTATATCTTTCAATAAATTTAATATTTCATTGATATCTATACCATTAGCATATTTATACTTATTGGTATAAATATTCCATAATCTTTCTATTCTTTCATTACCAATAATAGAATCAATTATTTGTTCATAGTCATTTAAATACTCAAATGACTCTCTTTTATAAAATGTATTATCTATCGCTTCTTTTAAAATGTTTATATCTATTTCTTTTCTTAATTTAGTTAGAAAATAATATATATCATAAAAATCTTTCATTCTACTGTTAAATACACCACGTCTTAATACTGTTTCGATTTTTTCAGCCAATATTGTCTCAATATTATAACTACTTATGATTATTGTTCTATTTTCAAATATTAAAGGATATTTATACTTTAATTCTCTTGGTGTGACTTTATCACCAGTAGATATATCAATTTCTAAATTGATTTTTAAACTTTGTAATTTACCTACAATATGATATTTATTTCCACCATACTCATCATCTTCCCTAATATCAGTTATATCAATTACATCAAACTTAACGCCGTCTTTTAAATTAATATTTAATATTTCATTTAGTACTTTTAACATTTTATCTTTTGATATATCTATACCTGTAATAGTTGCATCCATATCTTTAGTCATCCTATTATCAATACCAAACATAGCAGATAATAATAATCCACCTTTTAAAATAAAATTATTTTGATATTTAGATACAGAAATTCTTTCTAGCACTCTTTCAAACATATATCTCTGTAATATTTCATAATAATTAAGATCATATTTATTTTCTATTTCTTTTGCTAATCTTTTTATGTCAGTTATATCTACCATTTCATCATAACCTCTACAATTGTATTAACTTTTTCATAGATATTAAAAATTTTCGAATATTTTAATAGCAATTCAATATTTTTATCTTTGCTATTAAAATAATAGTCTAATACTCTATTTTGAAGTTCTAAATCAAATTCTTCTTCAGATCTTAACATATCGCAAATACATCTTTCAGCATTATATACTTTAATCGGATTACCAAATGGACTAGTTGTTTCAATAATACCAATTTCATAATAATTATCAGATACACGATGAACATTATAATTTCCTCTTACTCTTTTATCTCTAGGAACTGTTATATCAATTTCTGATGGTGTTTTATTTGTAAGATTTAAAATATGTAGTGCTGTATTATATGAGAAAATAGCGCTTGGATAATTTTTTTGTAAAATATAATATTCATCTTTAAATAATCCAGTATCCATATATAAGCCATGAGATACTCTTTCAATTATACCATTATTAATATAAAATTGAATTTGAGACTTATATATTTTTAACTCCATTAATTCTGATGTCGAAACATAACCATGATTATTTTTTAAAAATTTAATTAATTTTTCTTCATTATTCATATTATCACCGCATTTACTTTTGTACCTACATTATAGCATTTTGCGGAACAAAAGTAAATGCATTTTTATTAACTTTGTAATTATTTTATAATACTGCCATAGTTATAAGATATAATATTACTTGATATAAATGAAATTACGATATTTTCAAAATTCATTGGCAGAGTTTTTTAACTCTATCAATAAATTTATCCAATAATAGATTCAAGTAAAACTACTAACTCATCAATACTAACATTAGTTGTTTCAATATCATAATTTATACCATTATATTCAAATAAAACCATATAGCTATCCTCATAACTATAAATATTTAAACACTTGCCATTAATATAAGATTTCTTACCATCCAAATCAAAATAATAATCACGAATAGGTTTACCATCCAAAGACCACTTAATATAAGTACTCTTATAATTTTCCAAAGAATTATCTGTTTCATAAAACAATTGATATGAATTCAAAACAAACTCATTATCTACCTTAACATATATTTTATACAAAGTTTTTTTATTATATTCGTCACCAACTTTAATATTCAAATCATTAACTATACCATCATTAACCTCTTCAATCTTACCATCAAATTTATGAGAACTTACACTAGTAACATTATTAATATTTATTTCATTAAAAGAAACAGATTTAGTTGTAAATACCAATAAACATACAATAACCAAAGAAGAACAAGAAATAAGTATTCCCCAAATTTTATTTTTCTTATTAACAATATTATTATAAACCTCACACTTCATCTTATTTTCAATTACATTTTTCACTTTCTCACCTCTAAATATTTTTTCAAATCATTAATCGTTCTATACAAATAATGTTTTACATTTGATTCCGTTATATTTAAAATACTTGCAATTTCCTTTATAGTATAATCTTCATAATAATATAAATATATTACCTTAGAAATAATAGGACTTCTATTTTTAATAAATTTCCAAATAATTTCTTCATCATAATTATTAAAAAAATCTTTCTCAATATTAACATCAGAAGAAATAGTATCAACTAATTCAATATCATCCCTTTTAGAAAAAAGTGAAACAATTTTACTCTTATAATGAAATCGATAATATTTTTTTATCATGTTTTTAGCAATCCCCAAAATATAATTTTTATTATCAATAATATCAATTTTCTTATAAACCTCTAAATAAGTATTTTGCACTATATCTTTAGCATCCACTAAATTTGAACAATTTAAAACGATATACCTAGAAACATCGTTATAAGTATTTTTATATAACTCATCAAATTTTTTTAAGGCTTTTTGATCGATCATTTTAACACCTCATTATAATAGTTCCATTTTTTTTAAAAAAGTTCCAAAAAAAAGTAGAAAAATCTACTTTCCATAATAACCATTCTTATTTAAATTATACCACTTATCAATTTCTTCATCAGACTTTACATTCAAATATTTAAAAATTTCTCTAGAAAAATCCAAATTACAAACACCACCAGCAGTTATAAAATTATTGTCTAAAACAGCATTCTTACAAACATAAAATTCTTTTCCCCCATAATTAGGGCATACTTTAAGTAAATAATCTAAAGTATTACCAGTATGATATATATTATTCAAAAACCCATTAAAACAAAGAAAAGTAACAGCATCACATATCGCACCAACCATCTTCGAATTATCAACAAATTTGTTAATTAAATTACATAATTTATCATTTTTAAAATTATTTAATCTCCAAAAAGATCCGCCACATAATATTAACATTTTAAAATTATCAATACTATCAATATCATCTAAATTATAATCAGGTAATACTCTTAATCCACCCTTAGAAATAACACTATTCTCTAAAGAAACATATTTAACACCATACTTATCTCTAACCTCACGACCAATATAACAAATCTCATTATCAGCATAACCAGATTCAATATATATAAGTATTTCCATTAAAAATCAATCCTCTCTATTTTTGGTTTAATACTACTAATAATACTATAGAAAATAACTAAAAGTGTCGAAGAAATAATTATTCCACCAAGAATATCAGTAAACCAGTGTACACCAGATATAATCCTACCAATTACAATTAACAAAATTAATATAACTGACAAAACATTTTCTATATCACCAAATTTATTCTTAAACAATTTTTTATTAATAATAATTGAACTACCACATAAACAAATACTCATAAGTGTATGTGACGAAGGATATGAAGCTTCTAATAAACCATCAATTAAAATTGGGCGATAATTAATAATGAACTTTTCAAAAAATACATATACACCTACTACTAAAACATAAAATAAAGCAAGTACATAAATTTCTTTATCAACCTTTAATAAACTTTTCCTTTTAATTAACTGTTTTAAACCAATAAAAACATACACTAAAGCCATAACAATAGGAATATAACCTAAAACTTCAGTTATTTTATAAATAGTCATATTTGAACCAATCAAATTATGAAACAATTTATTAATATCAGCAAAACCAACTATACTCTCATTTGGACCAATTGGTTTCACATCTACATTCTTAACAAGTACAGTAAATAAAACTGACAAAATAATTAAAACAATACTAATTATAATATTTCTTCTCTTCATACATTACTCCTCTTAACAAAAATTCTATTAATCAATGGTTTGAAAATTAAATAAAATATATACCCTATTATACCACCTAATGTATTAGTTAATAAATCAGTTATATCAGACGTTCTCGAACTAACAAAAGGTTGTAATAATTCTATAGTTAAACTAATATAAATGTCATAAATACAGTTTTTAAAAAACTTCTACATTTAAATAGGATACATAAAACCAAAAGGTATCATCATTAAAACATTTAAAAATATTTGCCTTAAATAATCTCCCCTTTGATTAAACAAATCATCAA
The DNA here is from genome assembly GCA_934162555.1 of uncultured Bacilli bacterium. Taxonomy (GTDB): domain Bacteria; phylum Bacillota_I; class Bacilli_A; order RF39; family UBA660; genus CAG-884. Next base: position 6,293 of record CAKPJE010000059.1, read on the forward strand.
ATAAATTCATATTCATATTTGAACCAAAATGATATATAATTCGATTAATCATAATCGGAATATTTTTAACAATTGGCATCATCGTAAAATACAAAACAAATGATATATAAATATACATAAGTGTATTTAAAACAAAATTTTCTTTCCATTTTCTTGAAATTATTATATATATATTAATATAACAATATCTATTATCATATTCATCACATCACCATTATACTACTTTTTTTTAAATTAGTACAGTTATTCACTTCTTAACACATAAGTAACTTCTCTTTTACTAGCTATACTAGAAGGAATAAGACCAGAAATAAAAGCAAGGAATACACTTAAACTAATTAATATTAAACAATTTGTTAAAGATAAAATATAAATAGTT
>CAKPJE010000060.1 GCA_934162555.1 uncultured Bacilli bacterium
GGTGAAACAGCTGATGATATATTTAAAAGAAAAAAATTAAGATATAGAGAAGATATTTTAGATAATATGAATGAAGATGAGTTAGTTGCAAACCTATTCAGAATAAACCAAACAAAACAAAAACTCTTAAAAGATAATGTACAAGGAGAAGAAAATGCCAAAAGTGTTCATTATGAAGTTGGTAAAAAAGTTCGAAAAGCAATTGCTGATATTGGTGGTATGATGCCTGAAGAAATACCAACTCCCGAAAAAAGTTTGAAAGAACTTGAAAGGGAAAAGAAAAAATTAGAAAATCAAGGAATGAAAAAATTTACAGAAATCAAATAAAAAATACAATTTAAATATGTTTAAATTTGTTAGTAAAAAGGAAGTGAAATTTTATGAATATGTATCAAAAAAGAAAAATGAGACAAGAAAATAATAGTATTGAAAAAGATTTACCTAAAACTTCAATTAATTGGTATCCTGGTCATATGGCCAAGACTAGAAGATTGATAAAAGAAAATTTAAATTTAATAGATATTGTAATAGAACTAGTTGATTCTAGAATACCATTTTCATCAAGAATTAAAGATTTAGATGATATTATTAAAAATAAACCTAAATTAATGATAATGACTAAAAAAGACTTATGTGATATAAAAGAAACCAATAAATGGATTAAGCATTATGAAAGTTTGGGTTATAAAGTTCTTTGCATGGATATTGAACATGAATTTAATGCCAAACAAATATTTAATATAATTAATGAAATAATGCAAGAAAAAAATGACAAAAGATTAGAAAAAGGCATGAAAATAAAGAAGCCAAGATGTTTGGTAATAGGCGTACCAAATGTGGGGAAATCAACATTAATTAATAGAATAGCTGGCTCTAAAGTAGTAGGTGTTGGTAATAAACCTGGCGTTACAACTAATCTAAATTGGATAAGAGTAAATCCTAACATAGAACTATTAGATAGTCCAGGATTATTATGGCCTAAAATTGATGAAGGAAATGTTGCCTATAATTTAGCAGCCTTTACAGCAATTAGAGAAGAAATTTTGCCAATATATGACGTTACAGTATACATATTAAATACACTATTAAAATATTATCCAGAAATACTAAAAGAAAGATATAATCTAGAGAAAATTGAAGATCCAATAGAAGCATTTGACATAATAGGAAAAAAAAGAGGGGCTTTAAGTAGAGGCGCTGAAACTGATTATGACAAAGTTATGACTATAATTATGAATGATTTTAAACAAGGGTATGTTAAAGGAGTAACATTTGATCGATACGAAAAATAGAAACGTTTTAGTACTTGCTTATATAGGCGATGCAGTTTATGAAACCTATATTAGAACATACCTAATAAACAAATCATATTCAAAAGTAAATGAATTATATAAAGAATCAATCAAATATGTAAGCGCTAAAGCACAAGCAGAATATATTAAACAACTATTAGATAATAATTTTTTTAAAGACGAAGAAATTGATATAATAAAAAGAGCAAGGAATCATAAAAGTCATAATAATAAAAGTACAGATATTGTAACATACAAAAATGCCACAAGTTTAGAAGCAATAATTGGATATCATTATTTAAATAAAAATGAAGAAAGGGTAAAAGAAATAATGTCTTTTATACTAGGTGAAAAATGCTAATATATGGAAAAAATGTTGCCGATGAATATTTAAAAACAGGCAAAAAAATAAATAAAACCTATTTACTAGATAATTATAATGGAAAAATGAATTTTCCTAATATTGAAAAAGTAAATAAAAATGAAATGGATAAATTAATAAAAGCAAATACACAAGGTATTGTTTTAGATATTGACTATGAATATGCAACCTTAGAAGAAATTACTTGTAAAGAAAATCCATTAATAGTTATACTAGACCATTTAGAAGATCCCCATAATTTAGGAGCAATTATAAGAACATGTGAAGCAGCTGGTGTTGATGGCATAATAATACCTGAAAATAGAAGTGTCAGTGTTAATTCAACTGTAGTTCATACATCTGCTGGAAGTATATTCAATACAAAAATCGTAAAAGTAGTTAATTTAAGACAAACTATTCAAAAATTAAAAAAACAAGGATTTTGGTTTATCGGAACAGACATGGAAGGAACAGATTATAGAGAAATAAACTATAATGGAAAAACATGTATTATTATTGGTAGTGAAGGCTTTGGTATGTCAAGAATAATAAGTGAAGAATGTGATTTTAAAGCATCAATCAAAATGAATGGTAAAGTCAATAGTTTAAATGCTAGCGTAGCTGCTGGAATCATAATATATGAAGCAATATACAAAAGAGGACAAAATGGAATATAAAGATAAAGATAGTGAACTAATATATCTTATTAAAGAAGGAGACGAAGAAGAAAGAAAATCACTTTATAATAAATATAATCCATTTATAAAATCCGTTGTTTCTAAAATGGTAAAATATTGTAAAAATACCGGACTTGAAGAAAACGATCTATACCAAGAAGGTATGTTAGGTCTGACTAATGCTATCAAAAACTATGATGAAACTAAAGATAATAAGTTTTATACCTATGCTAAAACATGTATAGAAAAGAAGATCATATCAGCAATTGTAGCATCTAAAAGGATCAAACATAGAGCTATGAATGAATCTATTTTTATAGAAGATACCGATAATAGTATTTTTAAAATTGATGGACCAGAAGAAATGATAATTGATATAGAAAATGAAACAGAAATGTTAAATAACATCAGAAATGAATTAACAGACTTTGAAGATCAAGTATTACTGTTAAAAATAGGCGGTTTAAAGAAAAAAGAAATTTCTGAAGTATTAGAACGCGATGACAAAGCAGTCGATAATGCTTTACAAAGAATTCGTGTAAAGGTTAGAAAAATAATAAACAAATAAGTATTTACTTGTTTGTTTTTTTTGTCTATAATTAAATTATGAGAGAATTTATAGAATATTTAAAAATAGTAAAAAATTATTCTGATAATACAATCAGAAATTATGAAATTGATTTAGATGAATACAAAGTCTTTTTGGACCATAAAGGAATTACAGATTATGATGTTGATTATAAAATAGTAAGAGAATATGTAGAATATTTAAATAAATTAAAATATAAAACAACTACAATTTCAAGAAGAATAAGTGCTCTTAGAAGTTTTTATAAATTTTTATACAAGAAAAAAAAGATTCATTCAAATCCGATGCCTTTAATAAGTAATCCTAAAAAAGAAAAAATTTTACCTAAATTTTTATACATTAATGAAGTTGAAGAATTATTAGGTGAACCAGATGATACTGTACAAGGAATCCGTGATCATGCCATTATAGAAATACTATATTCAACTGGTATAAGAGTAAGTGAACTTGTTAATATTAAAATTAGAGATATTGACTTTAATAATAGGACAATTCGCATACTTGGGAAAGGATCAAAAGAACGAATTGTTATATATGGTCATGTCTGTGCCAAAGTTCTAGATAATTACTTAAATAATTCAAGAAAACTAATTAAAAATTCTAGCTTAACAGATTATTTAATTTTAAATTTAAATGGTAAAAAATTAACTGATCGAAGTGTTAGAAATATAATAAATAAATATATGAATAAAACAAGTATTCAAAAACATATTAGTCCACATACTTTAAGACATACATTCGCGACTCATTTACTTGATAACGGAGCTGATTTAAAAGCTGTTCAAGAACTTTTAGGCCATGCTGATTTAGGGACAACCCAAATTTACACACATGTTTCAAATGAAAGATTAAGAGAAGTTTATTTAAAAACACATCCAAGGGCTTGAATATTATTTAAATATATGTTAGACTTTATTTTAGGAGGGTAAGAAATGGCAACACTTAGATTTAGGTATTCACCTATGAATGCTGGCAAAAGCTCAAATCTTTTACAAGTCGCTCACAATTATAATGAGAGAGGCATGAATGTTTTAATTATGAAACCATCTCTTGATACAAAAGGCGACGATAGAGTTGTAGCGCGTGGCATGAAAAATTCAAGAAAGGTTGATTACCTAGTTACACCAAGTATGAATATATATGATTTGGTTGTTGATTATTTAAAAAAGAATAATAAGGAATATATTAATAATGAGGAATTACTTAAGAAAATAGAACAATTTGAAAAAGATCCTAAAAAAATAAGTATAATTTATAATACTATTAATGATTATCTAATTGAAAAGAACTATGATAATAAATTTGATAAAATACTTTCAGCTATTTTAATAGATGAAGCCCAGTTTTTAACAGAAAAGCAAGTAAAACAATTATCAGATATAACAGTTATTTTAGATATTCCTGTTATATGCTTTGGCTTAAGGACTGATTTTAAAGGCAACTTATTTCCTGGAAGTGAAGCCTTGTTTAGATATGCCAATAGTTTAGAAGAATTAACTACAGTTTGTATTTGTGGTAAAAAAGCTTTACATAATGCTAGACTTGTTAATGGTAAGTATGTAAGTGATGGCTCACAAGTTGCAATTGATGAAAAAGATAATGTGACTTATATATCACTTTGTCCTGAACATTATAGAGAATTTGTTTATGGCATTAAAATAGATGAAGAAAGAAAAAAAATAAATAAATTAGTTAAGAAAAGATAGAATTTAAAACTGATAAATGATATAATATTATCAGTTTTTTTTGGAGGAAATATGAAGGTTAAATATGAATTAATAAAACAAAGTGGAAAAGCAAGACATGGATATTTAAAAACCAACTATGGAACATTTGAAACTCCAATGTTCATGCCTGTTGGCACACTTGCTAATGTAAAATTGCTCACACCAGAAGAGTTAAAAAAAGAAAAATGTGCAGTAATTTTATCAAATACATACCATTTATGGTTAAGACCAGGAGCTGAAATTGTATCTAAAGCAGGTGGTTTACATAAATTTATGAATTACGATGGACCAATTTTAACTGATTCAGGTGGCTTTCAAGTATTTTCACTAGCTAAAAAGAAAGATATATCTGAAGAAGGTGTTAAATTTAAAAGTCATATTGATGGAAGAAGTTTATTTTTAACACCAGAAGAATCTATTAGAGTTCAAAATTTACTTGATAGTGATATAGCAATGTCATTTGATGAATGTCCACCATATCCAGCTTCTTATGAATATATGAAAAATTCTGTTGAAAGAACTTTAAGATGGGCTAAAAGAGGAAAAGATGTTTTCAATAATGAAAATCAATCTTTATTTGGGATTGTTCAAGGTGGAGAATATGAAGATTTAAGGAAATTATCAGCTACTGAAACTGTAAAAATGAATTTTGATGGATACTCAATTGGTGGAACTTCTGTTGGCGAAGATAAAGAAACAATGCATAAGATGATAGATTATTCAATACCTTATTTACCAGAAGAAAAACCTAGATATTTAATGGGTGTTGGCGAACCACTTGATATAATTGATGGTGTTGTAAGAGGTATTGATATGTTTGATTGTGTTTTGCCTACAAGACTAGCACGACACGGCAATGCTTTTACTAGACATGGAAGAATTAATTTAAAGAATTTAAAATTTAAAGAGGACTTTAGTCCTATTGATGAAACTTGTGATTGTTATACTTGTACACATTATACTAAAGCTTATATAAGACATTTAATTACGTCTAATGAAGCATTGGGTGGTAGGTTACTTTCGATCCATAATATTAGATTTTTAGTAAAGCTATGTGAAGATTTAAGAATAGCAATTGATAATGATAGCTTGCTAGAATATAAAGAAGAATTTGAAAAAAATTACAATAATTTAAAATAATAAATTTGACAATTTTTAGAAAAGTGCTATTCTATTTGTCCAAAGGAGAATGATATATGGAAATGCTAAGTATTCCGAATTGTAATTTTGCAAATATAGATTATCAAATTACTTTAGAAATGTTAGTTGGTTTAGATAATATATTTAAAAGATATCCATTATTAAGACATAAAATAGATGCAATTGGTGAAAATACGTTTATTGTAAAAGAAATGGTCAAAACAGATAAAAGAATCAATCATATTAATACATCTAGATATAATAAATCAAATGATGATGCCTTTTTTAAAACTATTTATACATGGTTGGGGGATTTTTCAAAACCAGAATATTATATTAAATCAAATGTCCTTTTTATTGGGTTAGGTATTAATTCTAAATATAGTTATGATGAGTTAGAAAAACAAATCGCACTTTCAAATAAAATGGGTAATATATATGCTTGGGATATTAAAACATCCATTTATCATGAAATAGGGCATGTATTTGACTTAGTCTTCTTGTTAGGTGCAGATGATGTATTTATGCAAAATATAAGGAAATTTATGAGTGAAAAAAGAACAGATTATTCTATTTATTCACTTACTAATGAACATGAATTTATAGCCGAATGTTTTTGTAAATATATGACTGATTCTAATTTTAATGAAGCAGTTAATTATGTTGGTACTACTATAGATGAATATTATGAAAAGTATAAAAGCGAGCACAAATTTAATGAAAATGCTTATCGTGAAAAAGTATTAAAAATAAAAGTATAGTTATAATTGATAATAATGTAAAGAATAGTATTTATTATTCTTTTTTTCATATATTTAAATGGTGAATAATATGTTTTTTAAAAATATACATATAAGAATAAA
>CAKPJE010000061.1 GCA_934162555.1 uncultured Bacilli bacterium
CTAATAGGAGCATATAAAACATATGAAAAAAATTATCAAGGAAAAAGTTATAATTTTATATTCAGTAATGGTGAAGAAATAAATTTTCAAATATTTGAAAAAAATTTGGCCCATTTATTTGGAATAGACTACAAAAATTTAACAAGTGATGCCATGCAAAGTACAACTGAAAATATACTTGGATTTAAAGCATACCAAACAGGCGGAGCCGAAGAACTATTAAAAAGAATTGTTGATAGAGCAGATGATATCATCAAAAATGACAGTAAACCAAACAACTACCGTATTTTAAATTACTATCGTATTCTAATAAAATGTTCAGCATTTTCTAAACTATCAACCTTTAAAAACTTTAATTTTGGTTGTATTAATTTTGATAAATTCACTTATGAGAATACCAATGGAACATTATTTGGTCCACAATCAACAAAATTCTTTTTTGTCCCATCAAATGAAGCCGTAACGCCATATTTCATGATGGGAATAAGAAAAGATAACGGAAATGATATCTATATTCCTGAAACAATATTTGCAGCTGAAGGAATAGATAAAATGATTAATTATCAAACATTTATATTACCAATTCAAATATTAATCAATGATAATTTTAATTTTAATAAAATAAAAGCAACAGCAAAAGAAAAACTAGATCTCCTAAATCTATATAAATCACTAATAGGCATGTATCAAACAAATACATTTATTGATATTTATAACGATTATGAAAACACATTAAGAGAAACTAAACAATTGCAATTAAAATAAAAAAGTAATATACTATAAATATGAACGGAATAATTATAATTGATAAAGAAAAAAACATGACTAGTAGAGATGTAGTTAATAAAGTGTCTAAAATATTAGGTACCAAAAAAATAGGTCATACAGGAACACTCGATCCTCTTGCAACAGGAGTTCTTGTCCTTTGTGTAGGGAAAGCTACTAAATTAGTAGATCTAATAACAGGCTATGATAAAGAATATATTGCAAAAGTATGTCTAGGAACATTAACAGATACTCTAGATATAACAGGAAATATTATAAAAGAAAAAGAAACCAATATAACAAAAGAAAAAATAGAAAATACTTTAAAAAGTTTTATACCAGGATATGAACAAGAAGTACCAATTTATTCAGCAGTTAAAATAAATGGCAAAAAATTATATGAATATGCTAGAAATGGTGAAACAGTTGAATTGCCTAAAAGGTATATAAAAATTAATTCCATTGATTTAATATCCACTATTGAATATAAAAATGGTAAAACATACTTTTCATTTATAACAAATGTAAGTAAAGGGACTTATATAAGAAGTTTAATAAATGATATTGGTAAAAAACTAAATACCTATGGTACAATGTTAGAATTAAGAAGAACAAAACAAGGTAATTTTAAAATAGAAGACTCATCTAATATTAATGAACCAAAGATAATAAAAATTGAAGAGATATTAAAAGATTATTATAAAAAAGAAATAGATGGAAAATTATATAAAAAAATAAGTAATGGTGTAAAAATAAAAAATGAAGAAAATAAAGACATTGTAGTTTTTACACATAATAAAGAAGTAATAGCAATCTATAAAAAAGAAAATGAATATTTAAAACCATATAAAATGTTTTAATTTGCATATAAAATATGCAAATTTTTCTTTAAATACATATAAAAATATGCTATAATACAGAAATGGAAGTGATTTTATGTTAAAACCATGCCAAATGGAAGAAAAGAAAAGAAATAAAGATGAAGTATTTAAAAAAGAAGAATACATATCATACAATAATATTGGTCAAAATAAGACCTATTTTGTAAAAACTTATGGCTGTCAAATGAATGAACACGATAGTGAAAATATAAGAGCTATACTAGAAGATTTAGGATTTAGACCAAGTGATGACATCTATGATAGTGATTTAGTTATTTTAAACACATGTGCAATAAGAGAAAATGCCCACAATAAAGTATTTGGCCTATTAGGTAGAATAAAACATAATAAAGAATCAAGGAATGTTATTGTCGGATTCTGTGGATGTATGGCTCAAGAAGAACATGTTGTCGAATTAATTGAAAAAAAATACAAATATATTGATTTTGTATTAGGTACACATAATATACATAAATTACCATCAATATTAAAAGATGTAATTGAAAAAAATGAAAGAATAATAGAAGTATATAATAGACCAACTGAGATAATAGAAAATGTACCAGTTAAAAGAGATAGTAATATAAAAGCCTGGGTTAATATAATGCTTGGATGTGATAAATTCTGTACATATTGTATAGTACCATATACAAGAGGAACCCAAAGAAGTAGAAATAAAGACGACATTATAAAAGAAGTGGAAACTCTAAAAAATGAGGGTTACAAAGAAGTAACACTATTAGGTCAAAATGTAAATGCTTATGGTAAAGACTTAAATGATGATTATAAAATGGCTGATTTACTTGAAGATGTTGCTAAAACAGGTATTGAAAGAATAAGATTTGTAACAAGTCATCCATGGGATTTTGAAGATAAAATGATTGATGTAATAAGTAAATATCCAAATATAATGCCATATATCCATTTGCCATTACAAAGTGGTTCTGACAGAATACTAAAACTAATGGGTAGAAGGTACACAAAAGAAGAATATTTAAATCTATTTAACAAAATAAAAGATAAAGTTGAAAGAGTTAGTATAACAACTGATATAATAGTAGGTTTCCCGGGAGAAACAGAAGAAGACTTTGAAGAAACACTAGATTTATATAATAAATGTAAGTTTGATTCAGCATTTACATTTATCTTTAGTCCAAGAGAAGGTACACCAGCTGCCAAAATGGAAGACAATATAACATTAGAGGAAAAAGAAGAAAGATTGCACCGTTTAAACGAATTAGTAAATAAATATAGTTTAGAAAAAAACAAAGAATATATGAATAAAATAGTAAAAGTTCTAATTGAAGGTAAAAGTGACAAAGAAGGAATTTTAATGGGTTATACAGATACAATGAAATTAGTGAATGTTAAAACAAATGAAAAAAATATTGGCAAAATAATAGATGTCAAAATTGTTGATGCTAAAACATGGAGCTTAAATGGAGAAGAAGTATAATGAAAGAAAGCGTATTAAAGACACATCCAGTAATACCAAATACTAATATAAGTACATTATTTGATTTAGTATCTCTAAAAAACAGAAAAGAAACAGCAATTGATTGTTTAGATTTAGAAGCTAGCTATCAAGACTTAATTGATGATTCACGTGTTATGGCTAAAGCATTTAGAGAATTAGGTATTAAAAAAAATGACATCATATGTATTTCAATGCCTAATATTTACCAAGCAGTTGTATCTTTCTTTGCCCTAAACAGAATAGGTGCATGTACAACATTTTTAAATTCATTTTCATCATCAGAAGAAATAATCCATTATTTAAATGAGTTTGAATCACCAGTATTTATTAATTATGATAGAAATTATGAATATAATGATACTATTAGAAAAAATACGAAAGTAAAACAAATTATTACTTTAAAAAAAGAAAATTTAAATACTAAACATTTTGATTCTAATAAAAAAAATATTGGTTATAATGACTTTATAGATTATAGTGATTTAGGCTTGCTAGCAAATTATTATAAAAGTTTTAATAATACTATTCATCCAGGAAATAGAGATGCTTTAATTCTTTTTACAAGTGGAACAACAGGTATTCCTAAAGCAGTTGTTTTAACAAATAAAAACATAGTAGCATCGTGTATATACTTAAAAAATTCCTCAAATACAAAGGTAAAAAAAGGAGAGAGTACCCTTGTTTGTGTACCATTTACATATCCTTACGGGTTCGCAACTAGTACTTTAACTTCTTTAATGTGTGGTAGAAAAGCTATACTAGGACCAAATCTATCAAAAGATAATATTTCTTATTATTTATCAAAAAAACCAAATATTATTTTTGGTAGTCCAGCTTTATTGGAATTAATCAAAAGATATACTTTACCTAATCAAGATTTATCAAGTGTTCACACATTTATATCAGGAGGAGATTTTTTAACACCTCAAAAAAATAAGGAAGGACAAGATTTCTTTAAAGAACATAATGCTACAGTTAGTATTTGTAATGGATCGGGAAATGCTGAAACAGTAGGTGCTAGTACTAATGCAGTTGGTGTTCCTGAAAACTTAGACACAGTTGGTAAAATATTGATTGGTACACATGCAATTATAATGAATGATGACTATACAAAAGAGTTAGGTTTTGATAAAGAAGGATTACTATGTATTAGTGGAGACCATGTTTTTAAAAAATATTACAATAATTCTAAAGGAACTATGGATGCCAAATTTGAATATAAAAACAAAACCTATTTCAAAACAGGAACTCGTGGTATTTTATATGAAAACGGCTATTTTAAATTAACTGGAAGAGATAGTAGATATTATATAATATCAACCCTAAATAAAGTTTATTGTGACAGAGTTCAATTACTAATGTCCTATATTGATGAAATAGAGGATGTGGCATTTGTACCAAAACAAGATGAAGAAATGCTATTTGTAGGAATTGCTTACGTTGTTTTAAAAAAAGGTTTAACTCCTACAAAAGAAATAAAAGAAAGAATTTATGAAAAGTGCAAAAAGACATTAGTTTCACCAAATGGAGATGAAGTGCAACTAAAAGAAAATGAAATACCAGTAGAAATTGTATTTGTTAATGAGTTACCTAGAACAAAAGCAGACAAAATAGATTATAATGAACTCGAAGAAAAAGCAAAAAAATTAGTTTTGAAAGCTACAAGAAAAATGTGTAAATTATAGGAGAATATTATGCAAAACTTATTTGAAAATTATTTAAAAAATGGCTTATCTGAATATGATTCAAAATACTTGTCAACATATCAATATGTAATGTTATTGTCAAAAAATAAAGTTATTAAAGCATATTTTGCTAATGTTGATTATACATATTTTGTTGAATATCCAAAATCTGATAAAGATTGTAATACTCCATTAGAGGTACTAGAAAGTGAAATGTCACTTACTGGTTGTGATGCAGGAATAATGTATGAAAATGTCAATGGACAATTTCATACAATAGCCTTTGTTGATCTAAATGAAAAGAATCGTAAGATGTAAACAAATTTTAAGATTATTAACTCATATTTGTAGTTAATAATCTTTTTTTAAATAAATTATGATCAACTTTAATAAATTATATATTACATTTTTACTTGAAAAATAAAAAAATTTATAATTAAATTTAGGAGTACGTGATTTGAGTTTGTTAGATGAAGAAATGCTATTTGTAGGAATTGCTTACGTTGTTTTAAAAAAAGGTTTAACTCCTACAAAAGAAATAAAAGAAAGAATTTATGAAAAGTGCAAAAAGACATTAGTTTCACCAAATGGAGATGAAGTGCAACTAAAAGAAAATGAAATACCAGTAGAAATTGTATTTGTTAATGAGTTACCTAGAACAAAAGCAGATAAAATAGATTATAATGAACTCGAAGAAAAAAAATAAAAAATTAGTTTTGAAAGCTAGATGTTGAAATCTAGTTTTTTTCATGGTATAATTTTAAAGGTAGGTGAACTATATGGGTAGTGGTATTTATTTCCCTTTATCAGCGCTTTTATTTAGTATTTTATTAGTGGGTTTAACATTTTTTAAAAAGCACATAAAAACTATTGAAACAAAACTTTATTCTCTATTAGTTGTATCAAATTTTATCGGTTTAATAGTAGAACTTTTATGTACATATGCTTCATATATACATGACAGTAATTTATTACTTTCTAATTTTATTTTAAAATTATATTTAATATGTATAACATCGTGGGTATATATATTTACTATCTATATTATCTATATATCAATTGAAATTAGAAAATTTGATATAAAGAAAATAAAATTGTACTCAAGTATAATATTTATCATAATAAGCGCTATAATATTTATTTTGCCAATTACTTTAGTAATTAAAAATAATTTTACTATAAGATATACTGAAGGTTTGAGCGTATATTTTACATATGCCATCTCAAGTATACTGATTTTTGTTATGCTAATATTCATTATAAAAAATATTAAAAACTTAAAATCAAAAAGATATTTGCCACTTCTTGCATTTTTAATAGTTGGTTCAACAGCAATGACAATTCAAATGTTTAATCCAGGAATGCTTCTTGTAACATATATGGAAACCTTTATAACATCATTAATGTATCATACTATAGAAAATCCTGATTTAAAAATAATTGAAGAATTAAAGAAAAATAGAAGTTTGACTAGCAAGAGTTATAT
>CAKPJE010000062.1 GCA_934162555.1 uncultured Bacilli bacterium
AAACACGAAAAAACTGGACCACTATCTATAATTATCCTATAAAATCTTGCACCACATAAGTTATCAACAAAAATTTTATTTTTTTTATTTTTTAGTAATACATGTATGTATGTATTAGTGGTTTCATGTTATCAACATTCTTTCTATTATTTATTACTTTATCAACATTTCTTACTCTTTAATTCTATCATACTTCATCTTGTTATTCAAGTACCAAAAAAGCTGAAAAAGACTAAATTTTAATTTCATTTAGTCTTTCATCTATTTCATCATAAAATTTATATACGGTAGTGCAGCTAAAAGATTTAGCAAATTTCTCACACAAAACTAACCAAGTAAATGATTTCAAATTTAGTATATTTTCTCCTTTTTTGCAACATTTAGGAGATTTTTTCTCCCAAAACATACATTTTTTAGTATTATATGCTACTTTTAATAATAGTATACAAAAAGTGATACTTTATTGTACCACTTACATTTTCTTCAAAATATATTCATATACTTCTTCTATTGTTTTATCAAAATCATCATAATTTACATTAAACCATTTAATATTCATTTGGTTATTAAACCATGTATATTGTCTTTTAGCATAGTTCCTAGATTTCTGTTTTATCTTATCCAAACATTCATCTAAACTTGATTTTTTATCAAAATATGAAAATAATTCCTTATAACCAATTGGAGTCATAACTGCTTTGGTTCTAATATTAGATTCATATATTCTATAAGCTTCTTCTATTAAACCATTTTTTACCATCTTATCTACTCGATCATTTATTTTTTCATACAAAATATTTCTATCAGTTCCAAGTCCTATAAAAATAGTGTCATACAATAACTTATCATTTTTTTCCTTCGAACTAAAAGGTTTATTATTAGCATAGTAGTAATTTAAAGCTCTTATAATTCTTTTTCTATTATTCGGATGAATTAAATTATTAGGATCTACCATAACTAATTTTTTATATAATTCTTCTGTACTTATATCATCATAATTATTAGTTATTTTTTCTTCTTCAAACTTATAATCATATAAAGCTGCTTTAATATATAAACCTGTTCCCCCTACTAAAATTGGGATTTTATTTTTTCCTAATATCTCATTTATTTTTTTTCTAGCATCTTTCTGATAATCATATACCGTATAATTATCAGTTATATCCTTAATATCTATTAAATGATGGATAATACCATCCATTTCTTTATTTGTTACTTTGGCAGTTGCTACATCTAATGTTTTAAATATTTGGGTACTATCACAATTAATTATTTCCCCATTTAATTTTTTAGCTAATTCAATACTTAATTTAGTTTTTCCAGTAGCTGTTGGACCTGTTATTACTATTACCATATTCACCTTATAAACATAGCATCACCAAAGGAAAAGAAACGGTATTTTTCTTTTACTGCTATATTATAAGCATTTAATATTATATCTTTGGATGCAAAGGCACTTACTAACATAACAAGAGTTGATTTTGGCAAATGAAAATTAGTTATTAAACCGTCAATAGCTTTAAATTTGAAGCCTGGATAAATAAATATTTTGGTCCATCCACTACATTCTTTAAATTCTCCATATAAATCCATAACTGTTTCTAAAGTTCTTGTACTTGTTGTTCCAACACTTATTATTCTTCTATTTTCATGTTTAGCTTTATTTAATATATCAGCAGTTTCTTTTGTCATTTGGTAAAACTCACTATGCATTTCATGTTTAGTAACATCTTCGACATTTACTGGTCTAAATGTTCCAAGTCCTACATGTAATGTTACATTTGTGATAATTATACCCTTTTGTTCTATTTTAGACATTAATTCTTTTGTGAAGTGTAAACCTGCTGTTGGTGCAGCTGCGCTACCAATTTCTTTAGCATAAACTGTTTGGTATCTATCTTTATCTTTTAATTTTTCATGAATATATGGAGGTAGTGGCATTTCTCCTAACTTGTCTAATATTTCATAAAATATGCCATCATAACTAAATTCAATATGTCTTATTCCTTCATCATAAATACCAGTACATTTTCCTTTTAAAATACCACCAAAATCTATTATTGTTCCTAATTTTACTCTTTTGGCAGGTTTTACTAAACATTCCCATGTATCTTTTGAAATATTTTTTAACATTAATACTTCTATATGGGCATTTGTTTCTTCTTTCATTCCCATTAATCTTGCTGGCATTACTTTGGTATCATTTATGACTAAAACATCGCCTTTATTTAAATAGTCAATGATATCATAAAATTTTTTATGTTCAATATTACCATTTTTTCTATCTAATACCATTAGTCTAGATTCTGTCCTTTCTTCTAATGGTACTTGCGCGATTAGTTCTTCTGGTAAATTGTAATCAAAATCATCTGTTTTCATCTTGTTTCCTTTCTAATTTGGCAATTCTAATACTTTTACTTCCATATTTTTTTTTGATTGCATCAATTACTTTTTCTAGTTTTTCATCTTTTATTTTATTTTCTACATTTTCAAATAGGGATGCTTGATATCCATAGTTTGCAACTAGATTATCTAACCTAATACCTATTAGTCTTATTGGTTCTCCATCCCACATTTCTTTGAGTAAATTTTTAGCTTTTTTATATATTTCAAGTCCTACATTAGTTGGGTTTGTTAATTTTACTTGATGAGTTTTGTTTACAAAACTATTACTTTTTACTATAACTGCTACTATGTAGGCATATTTTTCTTTTTCTCTTAATTCAAATGCAACTTTTTCTGATATTTTCCTTAATTCATCATAGCCTTCTTCTATGTTTGTTATATCTACTGGTAAGGTTACTGTTGTACTTATACTTTTAATGCTTGGTCTTTCAACTATTACTTCGCTATCATCAATTCCGCGTGCTATATTTATCATATGACTTGCTTGATTTTTGAAAAAGATTGCTAGTTTTTTTTCATCATAATTTGCTAAATCGGCAATTGTTTTTATGCCTATTTGTTCTAATTTGGGAACAGTTCGTTTGCCAATTCCAAATAAATCACCTACTGGTAAGGGATACATTTTTTGTTCTACTTCATTTAAAAATAATGTATGAATTTTGTTTGGTTTACTGAAATCAGATGCCATTTTGGCGCATAGTTTATTGTTTGCTATACCTATGTTTACTGTAAATCCTAATGTTTCATTTATTTCTTTTTGAAGTTTTTGGGCAAATTCTAATGGTTCTCCGTTTATTAGTCTACTTTTACCATAATCTATGTAACATTCATCGATGGATGCTACTTCTATATCGGGTGTATATTTACTTATTAGTTCAAATAATGCTTTGCTCATTTTTTGATAAAATAGAAAATTGGGTGGGAATACTTTTAAAATGCGACATTTTTTTCTTGCGCTATAAAGGGTTTCAGCTGTCACTATTCCTAATTTTTTACAGGGCATACTTTTAGCTAAAACGATTCCTGCTCTTCTTGATTCATCGCCACCTATAACGGCATAACTGTTTCTTATGTCATATTTATAACCGTTGTTTAATAGGTCAATTGCGCTCCATGATAAAAAGGCATTATTTACATCTATGTGCATTATTATTCTTTCCATAGGCATCACACAAATATTATAATTTAATAGTCAATAAAAAGCAAGCATGCTTGCTTTATAATTCGTGAACATCATATATGTATGTTGTTGTAAATTCTAGGTTTCCTTCTTGTTTATTTCCTTGGGCATCATATGTTTCATATTTTACTTCTGATAGTTTTAAGTTTTGAATTTTTTTAGCACTTACACCTACTATACAGAATAGAAATAAACTTATTACTAATATTAACTTTTTCATTTTGTCCCCCTTTTATTTTAATTTTATGGTATATTCATTATATGGTGCGATGGATGATAAATCTTTTTTTCCTCCGCATTCTACCATTGTGCTATTTTTATATTTGTCTTCTACTAATGCTGGCATTTGGATTGTTTCAAATCCTTGTTTTTTCATGTATTCTATTAATAGTTTGATTGCTCTTAATTCATAACCTTTTGTGGATGCTATATCAGTGAAGGAGTAATTTAGATATCCTGTTGTTCCTTCTCTTTTTACGGTTATTTTTCCTATTGTGCGTTTATTATTTATTAATATAACTTCAAAATTAGTTATTCCTATTTTTGATCCTGTGTATTTAAGACTAATTAGTTCATCTGATACATTGGTATGTGTTATTTCATTTATTTGCCATCTTATGTCATCCATTACAGCTTTATAGTCTTTATTTGTTTTACCCATTTCATATCTTTTTTTGGCGTATAAGTATCTTTCATATAGTCGCGCTACTTTTTGTTCGTTTTCTGTCATTTTCATCATAATTCCCCCAAACATATAAGAATATTTTATCATAATCTTAGAAATTGTCAAATTAATTTGTGGGAATATAGTAATTTGGTATTTTTCCTTGTATTACTTTCATTGCTACAACATTGTTTTGGTTTATTTCGATGTTTTCTTGATTTAGTGGTAATATTACTTGACATTCTATTTTTATGTCTATATAAGCCGTTATTAGTGCATTATTAATGCCATAGTTTTTTACTTCGGTTCTTATGTTACTTAATACATTTCCGATTGTTTTAAATTTTATTGGTATTTTTGGTCCTATGTTTGCTATAAATATATTATTGGTTGGCGCAAATAGGGGCATTTTAAAAATGATAGTATTTTCAATACTATCTATTTTTTTTTGGATTGTGTTATTTATGTTTACTAATATAATATTTGTTTTTTTGGTGTCTATGTCTATTGATGTTATGTCTTCATTATTTTTTTCAATGTTAAATATATTTTCTTCGTTTAAATTTTCTTTTATTGATTCGGTTATTACTTTGGATATTGTTTTTTTTATTTCATTATTAGCATAGCTTTGACTAGTTTTTTTTATTTTGTTTGATGCCATACCAATAATAAATATGAATGTTATTAATATTATGATTATCCAAAATATACTTATTTTTTTTCTTTTTTTTAGATGAATTCTTTTTTTCATACTACATATTATGCTTTTATTGTTTTTAAATACTTAAATTTAATAATTAGGTATTATTGTTGCTTTTAATCCATAATAGTTATTACCACTACCATCACTTTTAAATGTTATTTTAATATAGTTACTATTTATTGTTATTGTTTCTGTTGTTCTAGTTTTTCCTCCATATTTTTTGTTATTATTTATACCACTTGTTGCTGTACTAGAATCATATATGATAAAGTAGTCCCAACTTGCACCTTCAGTTTGATAGTCAAGCATAACTGTTAAACTTTTGGCTCCTTCAAATGTTTTTTCTATCAAAACAACATTACTTTGTGAGTTAGGATAAGGATTATGGGCTGTTTCTACTATAGTTGCTTCAACTGTTACAATATCTGTTATTGTTACATTACTTCCTGGCATTATAAATTCATTACCATTAATGGTTGTTCCATTCATTTTAAACGATGTTACAAGATTATTTCCAGATATGGATATTAGGGTTACTTTAGTGCCTTTAATTCTATTAATACTTTCATACTTTATATCATCATTACCACTTATAGTTATAGAATATTCAGGAATTATGTTACCTTTTACTACTTTACTGTTAGATGATTTAGTAGCAATCATTTTATCTACTAATGTAGATGCACTTTCTATATAGTTGACTGTTATTTTTGCTCCCGAAGCAGTTGCGGCACCAGAAAACATATAAGAATAATTCGTAATATTGGCATTCGTTATATTAATTGTTGTTGTAAATTTTGAACAAGTATTAAACATATCCTCCATATTTGTTACTTTTGATGTGTTAAAACTACTTAAATCTAAACTTGTTAATGATGAACAGCCAAAAAACATAGCTCTCATATTTGTTACATTTGATGTATTAAAATTGCTTAAATCTAAACTTGTTAATGATGAACAACTACCAAACATTTGATTCATAAATGTTACTTTTGATGTGTTAAAGCTACTCACATCTAAACTTGTTAGGGCTGAACAATGAGAAAACATACTCTCCATAGTTGTTACTTTTGATGTATCAAAATTACTCACGTCTAAACTTGTTAAAGATGAACAAGAAACAAACATATCACACATATTTGTTACATTCGATGTGTTAAAACCGCTCACATCTAAACTTGTTAGGGCTGAACAAGAATAAAACATGCGTTGCATGGTTGTTACATTAGATGTGTTAAAACCGCTCACATCTAAACTTGTTAAGGATGAACATTTATAAAACATATCACTCATATCTGTTACATT
>CAKPJE010000063.1 GCA_934162555.1 uncultured Bacilli bacterium
AGATAAAATAATGTAAAAAAACAAGTATTTATAATACTTGAATGACAATTTTTAATTTACAAGTGTCAAACTCGGGGTCTAGGTGTTTGCAAAACTTTAAAATTATGATATCATATAAAATAGAAGATGGTGAAAAGATGAAGAAAATACTGAAGAATTTTAAAAATATGGATGGAACTTTATTATTTTGGACTATGCTTATGTTTTTATATGGCTTATTTAATATAGTAACAGCATCCAGTAGGGAAGCGGAAGTAATGTACAATGTAAGTTTATACTATTATTTCTTTAGACAATTAAAAATGCTTTTCTTAGGAGTAATAGGATCGATTTTTATAATAAATTTTGATACTAAAAAATATCCATTTTTTTAATTTTTACTATACATATTTATATTTGGTATATTAGTATACATGTTATTTAATGGAAATGCAGATCGAGGAAGTATAAACTGGATTAATTTACCATTTATTGGAAGATTTCAACCATCAGAAGCTGCTAAACCAATATCTATAGTTTTTTTTGCATTTATCCTAGATAAATTATCTAATTTAGTAAATCTAGAAAGTAAAAATAGATGGAAATATATAATAATACTATTTATTGTAATGTTTATATTACCAGGTATTATATTCTTTCATAACGATATGGGAACAGCAACTATCTTACTAGGAATAACAGGAGTTATGTTCCTAGGGGGACCAGTTAAAAAAAATGATAAACTAAAAGCTATAATATTATGTGTGGCTTTAGTTTCATTAGTCGGTGCGATAAGATACTTTACTAAAGGCTATGTTTTAACTGAAGAACAATTATCAAGAATAACAGACTTTGTAAAGCCATGTACTAAATACACAGATGGTGGATATCAAGCATGTAATGATTTTATAGCAATCAATAATGGTGGCTTGAAAGGTGTTGGAATAGGTGCAAGTAAACAAAAATACTCATATATCCCAGAACCACATACAGATAGTGTATTTGCAATAATTTCCGAAGAATATGGTCTAATATTTACAAGTGCTTTATTAGTAGTCTATTTTATAATAATAAGAACTATATTAAAAATAGCATATGATGCTGATAATTTAATGAATAAGTATATGTGTTTAGGATGCGCTGCATACATATTCTTACATATTTTAATCAATCTCGGAGGTTTAATGGGCTTAATGCCTATGACTGGTGTACCACTTCCTTTCTTAAGTTATGGAGGTACATTTGCGATATCTTTAATGGGTATGCTTGCAGTTGTTCAAAGAGTTGCAATTGAAACTAAAACAAATAAAAAAGTAAAAATATAAAAAATAAAACATATATTGTGGTATAATGATAATGAGGTGAACATATGAGAGTTGTAATAAGTGCTGGTGGCACTGGGGGACATATATATCCTGCACTTGCTATAATAAACAAGATAAAAGAAAAAGAACCTAATAGTGAATTTTTATATATTGGAACACATAATAGGATGGAAAAAGATATAATACCTAAAAAAGGTATTCCTTATAAAGAAATAGAAATATATGGTTTTAATAAAAAAGCATTAAGTAATTTTAAATTATTAAAATGTATTATTAAGAGCTATAAAGAATGTAAAAAAACAATTAAAAGCTTTAAACCAGATATTGTAATAGGTGTTGGTGGTTATGTAACCGCGCCTGTTATACTTGCAGCATCAAAATTAAAGTATAAAACATTTATTCATGAACAAAATAGTGTACCAGGTAAAACAAATAAATTTTTATCTAAGTATGCAACCAAAATAGGTATATCGTTTGAAGATACAAAAAAATATTTTGATGAAAACAAAACTGTTTTTACAGGTAATCCATGTAATGAAGCTGCTTTAAGTTCTCCTAAAATGGATTTAAAAGAAGTTGGTTTAACAAAAGATTTTGTCTATATAGTAATGGGATCTCTTGGATCAGATAAAATGAGTAATATATTAATAGACATGTTAGATAAATTTGATAAAAAAGATTATGAAGTAGTATTAGTAACAGGCACTAATTATTTTGATAAAGTTAAAGATCTTAAATTTCCTAAAAATATTAAGGTTTTACCATATGTTGATAATCAAACAAGATTAATGAAACAAGCTAAATTAGTAGTAAGTAGGTGTGGGGCAACTACATTGGGTGAAATTGCAACTTTAGGTTTGCCATCTATTATAATACCAAGTCCTTATGTTGCTGATAATCACCAATATAAAAATGGTCTTGTTTTAGAAGAAAAAGAAGCTGCTATGATGATAGAAGAAAAAGATTTAACGAGTGATTATTTATATGAACAAATAGATAAACTTATGAATGATTCAGAAAAGTTAAATCAAATGAGGGAGAATTTAAAGGGATTAACACTAGCTGAAGGGGCGACTAATATTTATAATGTGCTTACATCGATGATTGGAGAAAAGAATGATTGAAAAAATTAAAAACATGAATATTGGTTTAGTATATGAAAATATAGATTTAAAGAAATATACAACTTATAAAGTAGGTGGTACTGGAAGATTATTGGTTATTCCTGATACAACTGAAAAATTAATAGAACTATTAAATTATTTAAAAGAAAATAACATCAAATATAAAATAATTGGTAATGGATCAAATTTGATTTTTGTTAATGATTATGATGGGGTAATAATAAAATTAGATAAATTAAATAATGTTCAAATAAATGATAATGAAGTAGTTGTGGGAGCTGGCATTAGTTTAATTGGTCTTGCTTTAAAGGTATCTAGAATGGGCTTAAAAGGTATGGAGTTTGCAACTGGTATACCTGGAACTATTGGTGGTGCTGTATACATGAATGCTGGTGCATATAAAGAAGATATGGCATCTATAATAAAAAAAGTAAAATTACTTGATGAAAATGATAATATAGTTGAATTAGATAAAGAAGAGTTAGAGTTTGGTTATAGAAAATCAATATTACAGGCTAAAAAATATGTTTGTTTAGAAGCAACACTTTTATTAGAGCATGGTAATGTTGATGAAATAATGGCTTTAATTGAAAAGAGAAAACAAAAAAGACTAGAAACACAACCTTTAGAATATCCTTCTGCTGGATCAGTATTTAGAAATCCAGAAAATGGTTTTGCTTGGCAACTAGTAGATGATATTGGTTATAAGGGTAAAAGAATTGGTGATGCAATGGTAAGTGAAAAGCATGCTAATTTTATAATTAATGTAGGAAATGCTACTGGTAGTGATATAAAAGAATTAATATATGAGATAAAAAATAAAGTAAAAGATAAATATAATGTTGATTTAAAGGTTGAACAAGAAATTGTAGAATAGGGGATCTTATGAAAAAGAAAAAAAGGAAGATAAGTTTTTTAAAGATATTGATTGTTTTTTTGTTAATATATTTATTTGTTGTTGGTACTTATAAGCTGGTTACTATAAATATTAAAAATATATATGTAATTGGTAATACTTATATAAAGGATAAATATATAATTGAAAAAGCTGGTTTAACAAACTATCCTCCTTTTTTCTTGACTACAAAATCGAGTATTAAGAAAAAGTTACTTGCTGATGATGAAATACTTGATGTTAAGGTTAAAAAAGATTTGTTTTCAGTTTATTTATATGTTGAAGAAAATGTACCACTTTTTTATAATAAAAATAATAATAAGATTGTTTTGAAAAATGGTAAAGAAATTATTGATAAATATAATGTTGCTGTTCTTAATAATTATGTGCCAGATACTATATATGATGATTTTATAAATAAGATGGGGAATGTTGATAGTGATATTTTGGACAGAATTTCAGAAATAGAGTATAAACCAAATGATGTTGATACTAAGAGATTTTATTTACTTATGGATGATGGTAATGAGGTATACTTAACTTTAGATGATTTTTTGAAGATAAATAGTTATATGGAAATTATTAAAACTCTTGATGGTAGTAAGGGAATAGTATACTTAGATAGTGGCAATTATTTTGAGATAAAAGAGTAGACAATTTTAAATAAATATGGTATTATTATGGTAGAGGTAAGGTTATGAAAAAAAAGTTAGCTAAATTATCTAATAGGTTGGAAAATGCAAATAATAAAAAGAGTGATGTAGAATTTAGAATAAAGTTATATAAGGATTCTAGAAGTGGGTTTATGAGTTCTTATTCTATTTGTAGTATTTTTATATTTTCTTTATCGTTTGGTTCTATACTTCTTTCTTATATTTTACCTTCTTATATAGTTGGTTATTTAGCGCTTATAATTAATAGTGTTTCGGTTTCATTTTTAATTTATTTGCTTAGTGAGAATAAGACTAATTTAAAGGTTATGGAGAAGTTAAATTTAAATAAGCTTGAGTTAGAGTTAAATAAGTGCAATAAAGAGATTGATAAATATGATAATGAGTATAAAAAACTAGTTGAAATGGTTATGCTAGGGGATGATGTATAACTAGTTTTTTTTGAAAGGTGTTATGGTATGAAAAAGAGAGTTTTAAGTTTTTCTATGTTGTTTTTATTGTTTTACACATTAAATTATACTTATTCATCTTTTAAAAATACTATAGTTGGTGATATAAGTGCGACTACTAATGAGTGGAGTTTTAAAGCTACTATAGCTGGTAGTACTAAAGAGAATGATTATTACAAGATTCCTGTTAGTACTAGTAGTGGTTCTTTTGTTATAAATGTTGATACTACTAGTAGTAATAAGAATGCTGATTATAGTATTATTATAAGTGGTGATGGTTTACCTAGTGATATTAAATTTTATAGTGATAGTAGTTATACTAAGGAGATAATAAATAATTTATATTCTGGTAGTGTAGAAAAGGGTTCTAGTAAGAGTATTACTATTTATTATAAGTCTAGTAGTACTGTAAAGGGAAATATTATTGTAAATATAAAAGCTACTATTCAAGAGCTTGCTATGATGAAGAATGGTTTTAATAGTAAAATTGCTTTTTGGGGTAATAATTATAAGCCTTATGTTAGAACGGTAACTTTTAATAATAGTTTAAGTGGTATGCCTAGTAGTTGTACGAGTGCGAATTTGTGTTTTGATGTATCTTATGATACTAACCAGAAGAAAAAGGTATATGCTTATTTAAAGGATAGTGGTTATAAGGATAGTGTTAATAGTGCCAAGGTTTTATATGATGTTTATATTGTTAGTACTGATGTAATATATGCTCCTAGTGATTGTTCTAGTTTTTTTAATTTTTATGCTTGGGTTAATGAAGCGGCTACTGATAATTTGGTAACAGTAAATTTTAATGGTAATTTTAATACTTCTAAAGCTACAGATATGAGTTTGATGTTTATTTCAGCTAAGTCTTTAACTAGTTTAAATTTGAGTAGTCTTGATACTTCAAATGTAACTAATATGAGGAACATGTTTGCTGGTGCTGGTTTAACTAGTTTGAATGTGAGTAGTTTTAATACTTCAAAGGTAACTAATTTTGCACAGATGTTTTTGAATTGTACTTCTTTAACAAGTTTAGATTTAAGTAATTGGAACACTTCGAGTGCGACTGATATGAGTTTGATGTTTTCTAAGTGTTCTAAAGTAAAGACTATTAATGTTAGTAATTGGAATACATCAAATGTGATTGACATGAATCAAATGTTTGATCAGTGTGAGGTATTAACAAGTTTAGATTTAAGTAGTTTTAATACTTCAAAGGTTACAGATATGAGTTTTATGTTTTATGGTTGTTATGCTTTAACAACACTTAAAATTTCAAATTTTAATACTTCGAATGTAACAAATGTACAGCAGATGTTTCGCCATCTTAAGAATGCTCGGGCGGAGATAACGATTTCTAATCCGAATCTTACTTCTTATAATGCTGTATTTCTTGATTCATTTACGGGAAGTAATGCTAAAATGACAGTTAATTATACTTCGGCTACGAGTTCGTTGGTTGATAAGATGATCGCAACTAAATCTTCTACTTCTAAGGTATATAAGGGTAAGCGGGTTTAGGTGTGAAATGATAGATAAAGAAAGGTTTGTTGATAACATGTTTTGCCTAATACATACATACATGTATTACTAAAAAAGGAAAATAAAAATAATTTTGTTGATAACTATAGGATTAGGGAATATATAGATACTGGTCCTCTTTTTGGTAGTTTAAAGATAATAGAGGGAGTAGGGTTATGAATTATAAAAAATTA
>CAKPJE010000064.1 GCA_934162555.1 uncultured Bacilli bacterium
AAAAATTTTATTTTTTCTATTTTTTAGTAATACATGTATGTATGTATTAGGTCAAACATGTTATCAACAAACCTTTCTAATTAACTATACTTATTAACAAGCTATCTTCTATATTAATATTACCACATCTGTACCCAATAATCAATCAATTTAAAAAAAATATTTCAACTAAAAAGATAGTTCTAATTACATATAGAACTATCTTCACTTAAATCACTAGCTTCAAAATAACACCTATCATCACACTTAACACTAAGCTTGATATAGTAATTCTTATTCTTATCTAAAATATTAATAATACTATCATCAATTAATCCCTCACTCTTTAAAGAATTAATACAAACATTATAAGTACTACCAACCTTCTTAAAAAATCCCTTCTTATCGCCATATTCAATAGCAGCACTTTTAACCAGTTGAATCTGAGCCTCATTTAGTTTATTCCTAGACTCATTAACCTGCTTTAAAATAGTTGTTGCCGTAATAGTAATTACAACCCCTAAAATAATCAAAACAGCAAGTAACTCAACTAAAGTAAATCCCCTCTTATTCATAATTATCAACTATTGTACCAATAGTCTCCCCATTACATACCCTAATAATATTATTTAAATCACTAGCATTGTAAACAAGCAATTTAATATTGTTCTTAGCGCAGATCTCAAAAGCAGAAGTATCCATAATATTAAGTTTCTTATCAATAGCATCCCTAAAAGATAACCTATCATACTTTACAGCATTCTCATAAACTCTAGGATCACTATCATATACCCCATCTACATTAGTACCCTTTAAAATATAATCAACCTCAAGTTCAGAACCCCTAACAGCAGCCGTGGTATCAGTTGACAAACAAGGAATACCAAGACCACCAGCAAGTATAATAACCTCATCCTTAATTAATTCTAAAGCCTTATCAGTATTATAATCAGAAGTAAACTTTAAACCAATATTAGACATAATAGTAGACTTAACACCAATTTTATTTAAAGCTGACTTTAAACAAACGGCATTCATACAAGTAGCAAGCATACCAATAGAATCACTATCAGTAATATTCATCTCACCATGACTTCTACCACGCCATAAATTACCCCCACCAACTACAACACATAATTCATGACCATTATTCTTGCATTCCTTTAATACATAAGCAAGCTTTAAAGCCTCATCAAAAGAAACTCCATTTTCGCCTAACAATTCACCACTTAATTTTAATAATAATCTCATACCTACTCCTAATCTAAAAATTCAATCGTTTCCAAAAAATCATCTATCGTATATATTTTTTTATCAATATCTTCAATAGTAGTTTTCTTTTCCTCATTTTTACTATCATCTTTTTTCATATCATCCTTTTTTACAAGTAAACACTGAGTAAAAACATCTGTTATTTTTCCCTTAGTAATACTACTACCAGAAGAATACCTATCAACTATTGGTAATTCTGTTAATTTAATATAATCAATATCATTTTTAACCTTATAACCTATATTTACCTTACTAACAATAAATGTTTTTAAAATATGATAAGGATTTGTTTTAACATCTCTAACAATTAAAACACCCTTTTTACCTCTAGAAGTTTTTTCAAGCTCATTTAATTTAACCCTCTTACCAGTACCCTTATCAGTAATAACAGTCAAATATTCTTCATTCTTATCAAAAGTATAAGCACTTACAACCTCATCATTTTTAAGATTTATAGCTTTAACACCACTAGATTTTACACCAGATAAAGGTACTTCTTCGGTACTATACCATAATCCATTTCCATTTAATGTAGAAATAAATATTTCTGAATTATCATCAATACAAACATTGATAACCTCATCTTTATCTTTTAATTTAATCGCACTTATAGGTTTATTAAATCTACTAACTTTATAATCTTTTAAAGTACTTCTCTTAACCATACCCATTTTTGTAAATGTCAAAACATTTAATTCATTAAATTCATAGATTGGATAAGCATTAATGATATGTTCATTTTCATCAATTTTAATAACATTACTTATATGTTTGCCCAAATCTTTCCATTTCATATCAGGAATTAAATGAACTGGCAAATATAAATAATTGCCCTTATCAGTAAATAACAATAAAGTATCAAGAGTATTCATATTAGCAAGTCTAATAATATAATCTCCTTCTTTTAAATTAGGTTCATTATCACTAGATGAATAACTCCTACTACTTACTCTTTTTATATAACCATCATGAGTTACTACAACAATTACATCTTCTTTAGTTATCATAGCAGTTGTATCAATTTTAATTTCTGTTATCTCATCTTTAATTTCTGTTCTTCTTGGAGTAGCATACTCTTTTTTGATATTTCTTAATTCATTTTTCATAACTATTTTTAATTCTTCATCACTATTCAAGATTTTTTCAAGTTCAGTTATAATTATGCTCAAATTTTTATGTTCTTCCTCAAGTGCTGTAACATCAGTATTTGTTAATTTATATAGTTGCATTGTTACAATAGCATCTGCTTGTAAAAGTGTAAAATCATATAAGTTATGTAAATTTAATTTAGCATCTTCTTTATTTTTACTTTTTCTAATTGTTTTAATTATTTCATCCAACATACCTAAAGCTTTAATTAAGCCTTCTACTATATGCATTCTAGCTTTAGCTTTTTCTAAGTCATATTCTGTTCTTTTAGTAATTACTTCTTCTAAATGATTTATATAAGCATCTAGTATTGCAATTATACCTAAAGTCATAGGTCTTTTATTGACTATTGCAACCATATTATAAGCATAACTTATTTGTAGCTCGGTATTTTTAAGTAAATAGTTTAAAATTAATTCTTCATTAGCTTCTTTTTTTAAGTCAATAGCAATTCTAAGTCCATCTCTATCAGTTTCATCTCTTACTTCTAATATACCTTCAACTTTCTTATCAAGTCTTATTTCATCTATTTTTTTAACTAATAAAGCTTTATTTACATCAAAAGGTATTTCTGTTATTATTATTTGCTTTTTTCCTTTTTCTTTTACTATTTCACATTTAGATTTTACAATTACTTTTCCCCTACCAGTAGTAAAGGCATCTATTATTCCTTTTTTTCCTTCAACTATTCCCCCTGTAGGAAAATCAGGTCCTTTTATAATATCTAATATTGTATCTAATCTACAATTAGGTGAATCAATCCTTTTTATTGTTGCATCAATTACTTCTCCTAAATTATGTGGAGGAATATTAGTTGCATAACCAGCACTTATTCCAGTCGCTCCGTTTACTAAAATTGCTGGAAATTTAACAGGTAATACGGTAGGTTCTTCTAAAGTGTCATCATAGTTTGGACTCCAAACAACTGTATTTTTTTCGATATCTTTTAAATATTCATTACTTATTTTAGCAAGTCTTGCTTCTGTGTAACGCATAGCAGCAGCTCCATCGCCATCCATTGAACCGTTATTACCTTGCATGTCTATACAAATAGCATTACTTTTCCACCACTGACTCATTCTTACCATTGCTTCATATATTGATGAATCACCATGTGGATGGTATGATCCCATTACATTACCTACTGTTTTTGCACATTTTCTATATTCATGATCATATGTATTTTTATCTTTATACATTGTATATAATATTCTTCTTTGAACTGGTTTTAATCCATCTCTTACATCTGGTAAAGCTCTATTTTGTATTATTTCTTTTGCATACCTTTTAAAACAATTTCCCATTATGTCTTCTAAGGTATAGTCATGTATTCTCTTTATTATGTCTTCCATTTTTATCACCACAACTATGATATCATAAAATTATTTAAAAAAAAAGGTTTTTAATTATAAAAACCTTTATTTTATTATTTCAAATCGATATTTTTGTTTAACATCAGGATATTTTTTTGAGTCAACTAGAGATCCAAACATTTCTAATTTTCTTACATATATTTTGTCAGAATATAATGCTTTATAGACTACTACATCTTCTAATGTTTCTGAATCAATAGCAAAACATACTATTTCATATTCATTGCCTTTAAAGTGTTTTACTTTATCTCCAATGTTAAATACTCTATTTCCTACTTTCATAAATTTATTAAAGCCTTATATTTGACTTCCTTTTACGACATTACTATTTGATGATTTGGTTGCAATCATACTATCTACCAATGTAGATGCATCTGCAATATAGTTGACTGTTATGATAGCACCTGAAGCAGTTGCTGCACCAGAAAACATACTTGAGTAATCTTTTATACTTGTGTTCATTATATTTATTGTTGTTGTAAGTTTAGAGCAGTCATAAAACATACCTAAATTATAATAATTACCAAAAGTTGTTACTTTTGATGTGTCAAATGTGCTTAAATCTAAACTTGTTAAAGATAAACAACCATTAAACATTCCACTCATATTTGTCACATTTGATGTGTCAAAGCTATTTAAATTTAGACTTATTAATGATGAACACTTCATAAACATAGCTGGCATACTTGTAACTTTTGATGTATTAAAATTACTTAAATCTAAACTTGTTAATGATGAACAGCCAGAAAACACACCATCCATACTTGTTACATTCAATGTATTAAAATTACTTAAATCTAATTTTGCTAAGGATGAACAATTATGAAACATAGAACTCATATTTGTCACATTTGATGTATTGAAGCTGCTTAAATTTATATTTGTTAGGGATGAACAATTATAAAACATAGAACTCATGCGAGTTACTTTCGATGTGTCAAAGCTATTTAAACTTAGACTTGTTAATGATGAACATTCCATAAACACACCCTCCATATCTGTTACATTTGAGGTATTAAAACTACTTAAATCTAAGCTTACTAATAATCCGCAATTATTAAACATTTGCCACAAAGTCGTTACGCCTGATGTATTAAAATTACTTAAATTTAAATTTGTTAATAATGGACAGTCATAAAAAAGCATATGCATATCTGTTACTTTTGATGTATTAAAACTACTTAAATCTAAATCTGTTAAAGATTTACACCATTGAAACATCCCATACATATTCTCTACATTTGATGTATTAAAATTATTGTTAAAATTAATTTGTATTAAATTTTTAAAATTTTTAAATATACCTGAACAATAAATAGGCGCGAATATTGGTGCTTCACTTACTATATATAAATTATATAATGTTTTATTTACTGTTGTACTTGTACTACTATCTGTTTCTTCTATAGTTAATCCACTATCCATTAAATAACCATATACCTTTTTCTTTTGACTTGCACTATACGATATATCCCAACATAAATTAGCATCTGTGCAACTACTAGGTAAATCACTTAAATCATTTCCAAATTCAATAGTTCTTATATATGATTTATATATGTTATTCCAAAACTCTGTACCACCATTTGCATCAGAACTAGAACTACTATTATACCCATTCTTCATCATTGCATATTGACTTATTTGAATTGCATTAACCCTAACATTTGCTTCTAGATTACTTACATTTATAAATTTACTATCTTCTTCATCATTTATATATGGATTCCAGTACCAATATATAGTTAATGTTTCTGTTTGATTAGATATTTCTAATAAACTATAATATTTATGTAATTCACTCTTATGATCACTAGTTGTATAAAATTTCAAGTTAGTTGGTAAATTAGATCTTTCTATCTCTAAAGTCGCATACATGTCTACTACTGATCCAGTTGCATCCATCGTAACAGTAAACTCTCCACTATCCCCAGGATTTACTTTACCTAAATCTATTACCTTATTATTCCATACACTATTATCGCTATCTCTTAACACAAATACCGCATTACCAGCAGTTCCCTTTATACTACCCTCTACCACAATTCTATAATAAGCAACAGAACCAACTAATAAAGCTATCACACCTATTATAAACATTATAGCAACAATTATCTTTCTACCATTTTTCATGCATTACATCCTTCCCTTACCCTTATAAAATTATCAACATATATATCTTCTCTACTATACTAATTTTACTACATCCATCAACAAAATTCAACAGAACAAAAGCAAATAAATTTGCTTACATCACCTCACGGTGATGTGATTTCTGCTTCACAGAGACTTTAACAAATCT
>CAKPJE010000065.1 GCA_934162555.1 uncultured Bacilli bacterium
CATAAACCCAAGTTTTATCCAGATCAAATAATTCACTGGAGTATAATGAATATACTAGAACCATATTTCATGAAAGGGATGTACCATTATTCATGTGCATCAATAAAAGGAAGAGGAATATATTATGGATCAAAATATCTAAAAAAAATACTAAATATTGTTTGAAGTTAGATATAAAAAATATTATCCGAGTATTGATAAAGAAATACTAAAAAGTAAATTTAAAATATATTTAAAGATAAAGAATTATTATGGCTATTAAATATAATAGTAGATTCTGAAGAAAACAAACCAATAGGATTTTATACATCACAATGGTTTGCCAATTTTTTCTTAACTGACTTAGATCATTATATAAAAGAGAAGTTAAAAATAAAGTATTATATTAGATATTTAGACGGTATGATATTATTTAGAAATAATAAAAAAAAATTACATAGTGCAAGAATATTAATAGAAGAATATTTAAACAAAGAAAATTTAAAACTAAAAGAAAACTATAGTCTATTTAAAGTAGACAGTAGATGTATTGATTTTTTAGGATATAGATTCTATAGAGGATATATAACATTAAGAAGAGAAATCTTTTTAAAAATAAAAAGAAAAGCCAAAAGAATATATAAAAAAGGTTTTACAGTATGATAAGCTATAACGGATGGATAATACACTCAAATTATTATAATTACTATAATAAAAATATAAAACCATATATTGATATAGAAAAATGTAAAAAATAATAAGCTTACATGACATAGAACAATCTAAAAAATTTAAACTATACAATTTCAAAAAAAAATGATATAATTTTATAGAGGTTAGAAGTATGAAAAAGATAGTTGGCTACATATTAATATTGTTATCATTAACTTCCTTATATGTAAAAGCAGAAACATGTGAAGGCTATGAATTAAGAGTAAGAGATAATCTCCAAAAAGAAGAAGTCTTAAAATGTTACACAGACTATAAAGAAGCAAAAGAAGCAATGAACGCTTATAAAAATGATGACAAACACATAAGTGTATTATACAAAAATAACAATTTAATAAACGCAAAATATGCATTTGTAAAATTAGACGGTTTTTCAAGCATTTTAAACAAAGACGGCTACGGTGGATTAACATACATATATGAAAATGCAAGTGATTACAAAAACGGTAAATACCGCTACACATATCTATCAGGCGACTGGGGTGGTGATGGTGCCTTCATTGACTATGACGAAACATATGACATGATAAAACTAAAAATAAGCGGTATGGTAGGATATGTAAGAAGCAAATATGCAACCATCATTCCCATAGTTGATCTATATGAAAATACCGTTTCCCCAAAAATTGATATCCTATCACTAAGAGGAGGACCAAGCAGTTCATCCCAAGCATACGGTAATATTCCCAGAGGAACATATAAATACTTAGATGTAATAGATGACGGAACCTATAAATGGTATAAAATAGATTATAACGGAAATGAAAGATATGTTGCTCAAAATAAAGAAGAAACATATTTAAGCGTTAATAGCGGTATAAACATAAGAACATATTATAAAACCGATAACAAATATTTTTACCATGTCTATAGAACATATAACACTAAAACCGCAACCCTTAATCTATCATATTACACCTCTGTAAAAGACATCTTAGAAAAAAATACCAAATACTATAGTTTTGATGGCAATTATTTCTATAAAACCATCTATGATATGTTAGATGATTATAAAAGCGGAAGTTATACAAAAGCAGTAAATAAAGATAAACCATATTTTTCCTATTATCAATATCTACCATTACATTCAATAACAGGCTATACAGCCGAAGATTTTAATAGGATAATATCAGAAAACGGTTATACAAAATTACCCGATCCCAATATAAAATATGTTGATGATAACGGTAACTTTATATCAGGAATAGACAGAAAAGGCATATCAACCCTATATGGTAAAGGTGACAGTTTTATAAATGTATCTAAAACTTATGGCGTTAATGCATTCAGTATATTCGTAACAGCAGTCTTAGAAGGTGGAATGGGAACAAGTGAACTAGCAATTGCTAAAAATAACCCATTTGGTCATAATGCCTATGATAGTTGTGTATTTACCTGTGCAACAACCTATAAAGATTTAGAAGAAGCAATCGCAAACCATGCTAAAAATTATGTTGGTGCATATGGAATACCAACCTATGCCTTCTATATGGGAGCATTCCTTGGAAACAAAGGAAGTGGTATGAATGTTAATTACGCTTCCGATCCATATTGGGGTGAAAAACAAGCAAGAATAGCATATTATAACGATGATAATTACGGTGGACTTGATTATAATAAAAATACAATCGGTGTAAAATTAACAAATGAAGCCTTACCAGTTTATAAAGAACCTGATTCTAACAGTACCATCATCTATAAACTTCAAAACGAAAGATACAAATATAAAACATCTAATATGAGTTTAATTGTAACCGAAGTAAAAGAAGATGATAGTGGTAAACTATGGTATAAAGTTTATACCGAAGTCGCACTAACAGAAGATAGGAAAATTTCTTCAAACAAAAATGAATACTTATTTGAAAACAGCTATGGATATGTAGAAGCAAGTAAACTTTATGTAAAAAATAACAGACCAACAATTGAAGGAATAGAAAATAAAACAATCTATTTAGGAGATTCATTTGATATTTTAAAAGGTGTAAAAGCATATGATAAAGAAGATGGTGATTTAACAGAACAAATTGTAATCGATGGAAATGTTGATACATCAAAACCAGGAGAATATGTTTTAGTATATTCTGTTACTGATAATAGTAGATTTAGTTATTCAAAAAAAATAACCATAAAAGTAATTGGCGATAGTATACCAGTTATAAATGCAAGTACAATTACTATATCAGAAGGAAAAGAATTTAAACCACTTGAATATGTAACAGCTTATGATAGTGTTGATGGCGATATAAGCTCAAATATTGAAGTTGTACTTAATGAAGTTAATACTAAAGTGGTTGGTACGTATAAAGTTATTTACAGAGTCATGAATAGTAAAGGTATTGAAACAAAAAAAGAAATTACCGTAAATGTAGTAAGTGATTTAATCCCAAGTTTATATGTTGCAAGTATGGAAACAGAAGTCAATAAAACTATAAATTTAAAAGATTATATAACAGCTTATGATAATGAAGATGGCAATTTAATTGATCGAGTTAGTATAGATGGCGATATTGATTTTAAAAAAGAAGGTATTTATAAAATTAGTATTTCTGTCAGTGATTCATTTGGTCATATGGTAAGTAAAGATGCTAAAGTATATGTTAAAAAATATACCCAAAAAAATGGTGCATTTTATTTGGACAAAATGAATTATAATGGTAAAACATTAGATGTAAGTGGCTATTTGGCAATAATTGGTATTGATAATACTGGTGATACTACGTATGATTTAGTATTTATGGACAAGAATAGTAGTAATAAGTATGTATTTGAATTAAAACCATATATAAGTGATAACTATTCAAGAAGTTATAGTGATGAAAAAAATAAATATACTAATATATGGTTTAAAGATAGCATTGATTTAAAAGATGTTCCTAAAGGAGAATATATACTTTATATAAGAGCTAGAAAAGATAATTATGAGGCCTTAAATTTATTTAGAAATATGTTTTTATTAGATGTTACTAAAAAGATATCAGATGAAGATGGTAGGGGCTATTATTTTAGGAATAATAATTATGAAAGAGAATTCCCGATGGAAGTAATTGT
The DNA here is from genome assembly GCA_934162555.1 of uncultured Bacilli bacterium. GTDB lineage: Bacteria > Bacillota_I > Bacilli_A > RF39 > UBA660 > CAG-884. Next base: position 3,757 of record CAKPJE010000065.1, read on the forward strand.
TAATGATAATGGTTTAATTTCAAGTGGTTCAACAAAACATTCATCTAATATGTATAATAGTATTAGCTCAATTAATTTTAATAAGAATTTAAATATAACAGGTTATTCTTTCAATATTAATGGAGATTATAAAGATACGGTAAAACGTTATTTAGTAATTGAGAATACTGATACTGGAAATAGATATACATATGAGATAGGTAGTGTTAAAGGAAACCAAATAAATTTAAATGTTGATGATGGCTTTTCAAGAATACATGCTTGGTTTAGTGCTAGTATTGATATAAAGGATCTAGAAAAAGGCAAATATGTATTTTATGTAAGAACAATTAGTTTAAATGGTATAGATGATTATGGTGAATTAAAGGATGTTTTCTTAAAAGATTTACCAAATAAATTTAAGTTAAATAATAAGGAATATACTTTATCATATAATAAGAATTCTTGGTTCCGTTTAGAACTAGTTGTCTCTTGATTTACAAATTGTGATAAAAATATATTTACAAGTATAAAAAATGTTGTTATACTAATAATAGAAAGTAGGAGATGAGTATGAAAATAAAGAAAATATTATTGTGTTTAATTTGCATGTTATTTATTGGTAGTGTTAGCGCTATTGATGATTGTCCAAATGATGGAAGAGTTTGCTTTCAATATCCAACTCAAGTAAAAGCTGGAGAAGAATTTGAAGTAACTATGATTATCAAAAATGCAAATGATTTAAAGTATGTGAAAGCAACTAACTTTAGAGCAGATGGTGTTACAGATACTGATACAAGTGCTACTGCACTTTCAGGATTCGTAGGTACTGGTGCTAATAATAGTCCATTTAAAGCATTTAATTTGGTTACTGGTTTAGAGATAACAAATGCTACTGGAAAAGCTGGTAATACTATTCAAGTATTAAAGTTCAAATTTAAAGCTAAAAGTAATTTAACTAGTAATGATCAAATCCACATTAGAATGGATGAAGTATTTATTGGTTCAAATGTTGATGGTACAAATACTGAAAATATTTCTAATAGTGATGGTTATTGTGTCACTATTAGGGTTACTGGTGCTACAGCTACTCCAAAATGTGAATACAAAGATGGTAAATACTATGATAAGAATGGTAATATTGTTACAAAATCTGAGTATGAAGCTGATTGTAATACAACACCTAAATGTAAAATAGAAAATGGTAAATATTACGATAATAAGGGTAATGTTGTTACAAAAGAAGCTTATGAAGAAGCTTGTGGCAATCCAAATACAGGTATTAATACAACTTTAGTAGTTGTTGTTGCTGGAACTTTATTTGTAATTGGTTGTTATGCATTTTTCAAAAAAAGTAAAATGTATTATTAAGTAGAACTTAGGTTCTGCTTTTTTTTAATTTTAAATAAGAACTGCTGACATTTGTTACAAGTAGATGGTATTAATAAATTAATTTTTTGATCTTGACTCTATTTAAAATCGATTGTCTATTAATTTACAAATTATGACAAAAATATATTTACAAGTATAGAAAATGGTGTTATACTAATAGTGGAAAATAGGAGATGAGTATGAGAATAAAGAAAATATTATTATGCATAATTTGCATGTTGTTTATTGGTACTGTAAGTGCAAATAATACTGAGACAAATATTACTGATAATTGTTCAGAAGAAGGAAAAGTTTGTTTTCAATATCCAACTCAGGTAAAAGCCGGAGAGGAGTTTGAAGTAACTATAGCTGTTAAAGAAGCTGCTGATTTAAAGTTTGTTCAAATTGTTAATTTTAGAGCGGAGGGTGTTGAGGATCCTTATTCAATGATTTCTATGCTTTCAGGATTTGGTCCAAGCGAAAGAAATAATAACATATTTTGTAATGCTTCTTCTATTGGATACTGCTTTGAAGTAATAAATAATAGTGGTATATCTGGTGCAACTATTCCGGTATTAAAAATAAAATTCAAAGCTGTAAGCAGTTTGACTAGTAATGATGAAATCCATATTCAAATGGACAATATATTTATTGCATCAAATGTTGATGGTACAAATACTGAAATCACTTCAACAAGTGGTGGTTACAATCTTGCTATTAAAGCGGTTGGTACTACAAATACTCCAAAATGCAAATATCATGATGGTAAATATTATGATAAAAATGGTAATGTTGTTACTAAAGAGGTGTATGAAACAGATTGTGGAATTACAACACCAAAATGTAAATTAGAAAATGGTAAATACTATGATAAAAATGGTAATGTTGTTACTAAAGAGGTGTATGAAACAGATTGTGGAATTACAACACCAAAATGTAAATT
>CAKPJE010000066.1 GCA_934162555.1 uncultured Bacilli bacterium
TATGCTATAAATTATATAGGCTTTGATAATTCAGTAGTATTCCCAAGTGTAATAGATAAAGATGAAGAATTAAGTATAGATTTAAGTAAATATAATTATACATCATTAAGTTTAAAACAAGGTAATAACGATTTATCATTAGATACCCATTATACATATGAAAATGGTATCTTAAAATTACATAATATAATAGATAATGTAACAATAACTAATCTAACATCATTTTGTTTAAGATATAGTGAAATAACTAATTTAGGAGAATGTTTAATTGCAACTGATTATCCTAATTTTAGAAAAGATAGAAGTTTAGAAAATGCAAGAAATAATATAGAAAGTAAGAAAGCAGATTTTACCAAAGTGGAACCCTACCTAACATATACAGAAAATAATAGTTATCATATAACAAATAAAAACTATAATACAAATAACACTTCAAGTGTAATGTATTACTATACAACAAGTCCAATAACATTTAGTAGTGTAACTGGTTATAGAACATTAACAGATAGAAAATCAGGTACCATAGAAGAAATAAAAAATAGTAGTGGTTACACATGTTTAAATACTTGGGAGCAAGCAAGTTGTACAACAGTATATAAAATATATGCCTATGAAGAAGTAAATAATAAAATAGTTATAACTGATTATGATAAGTATACATTTAACTTAAATGAAGATTATTCATCAAAAGCAGGTTTATACTCAATAGAAGATGAGAATAATACTAAAAGTTATTATTTTAGGGGCGAAGTAAATAATAACTGGGTAAGTTTTGGAGGCTTTTACTGGCGTATCTTAAGAATAAATGGAGATGGAAGTATTAGATTAATTTATTCAGGAACTAAAGATAATCATAAAGGAAGTGGAGCAACAATTGGTAGTAGTCAATTTAATACTAAGATGCATGGGGCGACATATGTAGGTTATATGTATAATGATGATGACATGGTAGTATCATCATACCCAAACACTAATCCAACTAAAGTAAGTGGTTATGCTACATTTATAAATATGAATCCATCTACTAAATACTATTTTTCAAAGAATGCCCCTACGTGTGATACAACAACAAAAACATGTACACTAACATGTAATGTTGGAACTGATTGTGTATATACTACTTGGCCAGAATTATATGAAAACTATGATAAGACAGATAGTAGTTCAACTGCATCTATTTGGAAATATACAAGCGATTATAAATACACGTGTTTTGGTTATGGCTCACTTTCAAACAATAAAGTAACCTGTCCAATAGTAAGTGAAATAAAAGGAGTACCTGCTTACTCTAAAACTACAAATGGAATAACCGAATATATCGCCTATAACAATAGAGCAATGGTTCAATATTATGGCTTATTTTCACCAAACTATGAATCAGCAGTTAAAAATGTTAAAGATTCAACTATAAAAACATTAGTAGATAGTTGGTATAAAACAAATATATATGATAAAAATTTAGAAAGTTATATCCAAAATCAAATCTTTTGTAATGATAGGAGTATAAATACAAAAGCATGGAGTGTAGGCGATGGCTATACATTAAATAAAACAACTCTATACAATCCATATTATAGAATGCTAACTTCTCATGAACCAACATTAATCTGTCAAAATGAGAATGATAAGTTTACATTAAAAGTGAATAGTTTAAGTAGTATAAAAGGAACAAGTGGTTATGGTAATAATACCTTAAATTATCCAGTTGGCTTAATGACAACAGATGAAGCAGTACTTGCTGGCGGATTATATAACACAATGAATTCAAAATATTACTTAAATAATAGTACCTATACCTGGACACTATCGCCGTCGCACTGGAGCACGAATGTCGCTAGCTCGAATGTCTGGAGTGTCAATTCTGCCGGCGATCTGTACAACGATATCCCAGCTACGTGGCGCTTAGTCCGTCCGGTAATAAATCTAAAGGCAAACATAGAGTTTCAAAGTGGCTCAGGAACAGAAAATGATCCATATGTTATATCATAAAAAAATACACGAAAGTGTATTTTTACTTTATATAATAATTATCATCTTTAACATCAATTGTAACAGTACTATTATACTTAATATTACCCTCAATAATGTTATTAGCGATCAAAGACTCTATATTACGACTAACATATCTCTTAATTGGTCTAGCACCATATTCGGTATCATAAGAATTATCAATAATATGTTTCTTACAATTATCAGTTAAAACAATTTTAATCCTTTTATCAGATAATCTTAATTGTATATTGTTTATGATATTATCAAGAATACTATAAACAACATCCTTTGATAAAGGCTTAAACATAATTATCTCATCAATCCTATTTAGAAACTCTGGTTTAAAAGTTCTCTTTAAATCTTCATATACTTTTGCCTCACCATCATTATCTAAAATATGTTCACTACCTAAATTAGAAGTCATAATAATAATTGTATTCTTAAAGTCAACAGTTCTACCCTGACTATCAGTGATTCTACCATCATCTAGTATTTGAAGCAAAATATTAAATACATCTTTATGTGCCTTTTCGATTTCATCAAACAAAACAATACTATAAGGATTTCTTCTAACAGCTTCTGTCAATTGTCCACCCTCATCATAGCCAACATATCCTGGAGGAGCACCAACCAATCTAGAAACATTAAAACTCTCCATATATTCGCTCATATCAATTCTAATCATATGTCTTTCATCATCAAATAGCTCATAAGCAAGTGTTCTAGCAAGCTCAGTTTTACCAACACCAGTAGGACCCAAGAATATAAATGAACCAATAGGCCTATTAGGATCTTTAATACCAGCTCTTGCTCTTTTAATAGCTTCGCTTACTAAGTGTATTGCCCCATCTTGACCTTTAACTCTTTTTTTCATGTTTTCTTCAAGATTTAAAAGTTTTTCTCTTTCGCCATTCATTAATTTACTTACAGGAACCTTAGTCCATTTAGAAATAATTTCAGCAATATTTTCATCCGTAACAGTATCACTTAAAATATTGTTCTCATTTATTTTATTTAATTCTTCAAGTTCTTTATTTAACTCAGGTAATGTACCATGACGAAGTCTTGCAGCTTTCTCTAAATCATAACTATTTTCAGCAAGCATCAATTCATGAGTTGCCTTATCAATTTCATTCTTTTTAATACTTATTTTAGTATTAATATCCTTTTCCGTTTCCCAATCTTTTCTTAACTTATCAGCATCAACTTTTAAAGTAGATAATTTATTATCAATTTCCTTCATTCTATTTTTAGAAATATCATCTTTTTCTTTTTTCAAAGCTTCTTTTTCTATTTCTAATTGCATTATCTCTCTATTTAAATTATCTAGAGAAGAAGGCACTGACTCCATTTGAACCTTTATAGTTGCGCATGCTTCATCAACTAAATCAATAGCTTTATCAGGTAAAAATCTATTTGTAATATATCTATCAGATAGAGTAGCAGCTGCAACTAGGGCATTATCTTTAATATTTACTCCATGGAATACTTCAAATCTTGACTTTAAACCACGAAGTATTGTTATTGTATCTTGAACTGTTGGTTCTTTAACCATAACTGTTTGGAAACGACGTTCAAGTGCACTATCTTTCTCAATATACTTTCTATATTCGTTTAATGTAGTCGCACCTATACAATGAATTTCACCTCTAGCTAGCATTGGTTTCAACATATTACCAGCATCAAGTGCGCCTTCAGCACCAGCACCTACAATCATGTGGATTTCATCGATGAATAGAATTATTTTACCATCACTTTCTTTTACTTTATTAAGAACATTTTTTAATCTTTCTTCGAATTCACCTCTATATTTCGCACCAGCTATCAAAGATCCCATATCTAGTTCCCAAATGGTTTTATTTTTTAAACTATCAGGAACATCGCCTTTAATTATCCTTTGAGCTAGTCCTTCAACTATTGCTGTTTTACCAACACCGGCTTCACCGATTAGAACAGGGTTGTTTTTGCTTTTTCTAGATAGAATCCTGGTTAGTGATCTAATTTCATCATCACGGCCAATTACAGGGTCAACTTTATTGGCTTTTGCTGCTTCAACTATATCACGGCCATATTTTTTTAATACGTCTTCATTATTTTCCATATTCATATTTCTCATCTCCCTAACTATACATTATACTCCTTTTTTAGCACTTGTCAATAGTGAGTGCTAATGTTTTGAAAAATGTATGAAAGTGCTAATATTTTGAAAAAATGTATGGGAGTGCTAATATTTTGAAAAAATGTTAGAGAGGGAGTATTTATTTTGAAATTTTGTTTGAAAGACATAAAAAAATAGGTTTCTAAAAATATAACTCATTACGGATTTTGTGTAAAAATGTATAAAATCCGTAATAGAAAATTATTTAAAGTTTATTATATAAGAGTTTTTTTTTATCCTAATCTATGATAAAATTATATTTAGAAAGAAGAGAAGTTTATGCATAAAGAAAAAAGTATAAAAAGAGAAGCAAGCATGCTTGCCATTATGATGATAATAACATTCATGGCCATGTTTGTAATTTTATATAAAGGTTATAAAAATCAAAAAATAAATAATCAAATTAAAGAAGAACAAAAGTAGGTGTAATATGGACTATCAAAAATTGGATAATTCTATTGTAGTATGTTCTAGTACTATCAAAAATAAAATACTAAAACAAAATATTTTATTAAATATTAAAATAATGAATATAAATGAATTAATGAAAAAACTAACATTCGATTATGATGATAAAGCTATTTTAAAAGTAATTTCAAACGAAAATGTTAAATATTCACTTGCTAAAATGTATTTAGATAATATTTATTATGTAGAGAATAAAGAATATAAGAATAAAAAATTAAATAAATTAAAACAAATAAAAGATTATGTAAAAGAAGATTTAATATATGATGATTTATTTAAAGAATACATAAAAAATAAAAAAATAATTATCATTAATCATAGATTATCTAAATATGAAAAAAAAGTACTAAAAGATTACAATTATGAAGAACTAGAACTAAGAAATGATATATATGATCATGATGTGTATGTTTTTAAGTATTTAGAAGACGAAGTAAAATATATTGGTTATAAAATATGTGAATTAGTTGAAAGTGGTACTAGTTTAGATAAAATAAAACTATATAATGTATCATCAGATTATGAACAAGTAATAAGAAGAAATTTTGGTTTCTTAAATTTAAAAGTTAATTTTAAAAGTAAAAGACCTTTAATTGCAACTATCCCTGGAAAAGAATTTGTATCAAGGTTAGATAATGATAATATCGAAAACATAATAGAAGATTTAAAAAATAAGTATGATTCTAAAATTGTAAATAAAATAATAAGTATTTGTAATAAATATGTATGGTCCAATTATAATAAAACATTAATTATAGAATGTATGAAAAATACAAATTTATCAGATGAAAAGTATGAAAATGGTATTGAAATAATTGAAAATTTAGAAGCATTAGATGACGAATATGTTTTTTTAATGGGCTTTAATGAAGGTACTATACCAAGAAGTTATAAAGATGAAGATTATATTAATGATGCAATTAAAATGGATTATTTAGAAAATACTGTCGAAAAAAATATTATCAGTAAAAACGAAACATTAAAGAATATTAGAAGTATTAAAAATTTAATAATAACAACAAAATTAAAAGACAATAAACAAACATTTTATGTATCCAATTTATTAGAAAATAAAAAAGAAATAGATTATACCTCTTTAAAAACATATAGTAAATTACTTGATAAAATAGAATATACTGCTTATTTAGATGATTATAATAAATATGGAACTATAAATAAAAAAATAGGTGTATTAAGTAATACCTATCAAATACCATATAAAAAATATAATCATGAATATAAAAAAATTGAAAATCTAAGATTCCCTAAAAAGCTAGAACTATCTTATACATCATTTGAAAATTATAATGAGTGCAACTTTAAATATTATGTAAGTAAAATATTAAAATTAGATATTTTTGAAAACACTTTTTCTAGTATGGTCGGATCTCTTGTCCATGAAGCACTTGAAAGAAATTTAAGAG
>CAKPJE010000067.1 GCA_934162555.1 uncultured Bacilli bacterium
TTTTACAACCATCTATATAATTTTTGGTATATTCTTTATAATATCAGGAATATGGGGGATATTTAATGGATAATATTTTAAGATATAATAAATTATTTGATTATTATGGTTCTTTACTAACTGAAAAAGAACAAATATATTTTAAAGAATATTATTTTGAAAACTTATCATTAAGTGAAATAGCATCTAACTATGAAGTAAGTAGAAATGCAGTCCATAAACTAATAAAATCTTGTGAAATGAAATTAGAAGATTTTGAAAATAAACTTGGAATCATTAAAAGAGATGAAAAAATAAAAGAATATTTAAAACAAATAAAAGATGAAAGGGTTTCTAAAATATTAGAAATAATGTGATTTATGTTTGGAAAAATATTATATATTGGGGATAATATAGCAAGAGTCGCACTTGTTGAAGGTGCAGTTGTAAGTGATATAATGAACTTACATGTTATTTTTGAAGATGAAAAAAAACAAATACTTGGTGAAGTAGATGATATAAGTGATAAAGAAATTAAAATATCATTTCTAGGTGAAATAGTTAATGGTAAATTTGTTGGTGGCGTTATTAGAAAACCTAGTTTAACAAGTAAAATAAGACCAATTGATTCAAGTGAAATGCGCATGATCGTTGGCGAATCAGGTAATGATACAATGTTACTTGGTTATTCACCACTTTACGATGACTGTCCTGTTAGAATAAAATACAATGATTTATTTAGTAATCATATGGCTATATTTGGTAATACAGGATCAGGTAAATCATGCGGTGTCGCAAGATTATTACAAAATGTTTTCAATAATAAAGAATACTTACCATTTAGATCAAATATATTTTTATTTGATGCTTATGGTGAATATCATAATGCCTTTAGAGATATTAATAAGTATAATGTTAATTTAAATTTTAAATACTATACTACTAATTTACATGATACTGAAGGAGAAATATTAAATATACCATTATGGCTATTAGATGTTGATGATATGGCAATATTACTAGGCGCAACTAATCATGGTCAAATCACTATTCTAGAAAGAGCATTAAAGTTAGTAGCGATCTTTGCTGAAAATGGTGAAGATGCCCACAAATATAAAAATCATTTAATTGCCAAAGCAATTATGACAATTCTTTATACAAATCAAACATCTGCATCTAAAAGAAACGATATATTCAGTATTATTCAAACTTGTTCAACACCAGAATTTAACTTAGAATCTATTATTCAAGGTGTTGGTTATCAAAGAAGATTTAGGGAATGCTTTATCATTGATACAGCAGGAAACTTTTGTGAAAGTGTTTTAATTACTCAATATATTCAAGGATTTATTGATGAAGAACTTGAAAAATATGAAGCAAGTAGTATGGGATACTATACGTTAGAAGATTTTGAGCAAGCTTTATCATTTACTTTAATTAGTGAAGGCTTTTTAAGAAATGAACAAACCTATGGTGATGCTGTTACTTTAAAAGTAAAATTACATGCTTTAGTTATTGGTGAAAATTCTAATTATTTTAAAGTTCCGTCTTATATAACAAGAGAAAAGTATATTGCTTCCTTAATATCAAATGGTAATAAAAAGGTTCAAATTATTAACTTCAATTTAGAAGAAGTAGATGATCATTTTGCTAAAGCAGTTACTAAAATATTTACAAAAATGCTATTTAATTTTGCTAAATCTTTAAAATCTAGGGCATCTATACCTTTTCATATATTTTTGGAAGAAGCCCATAGATATGTTAAAAATGATGAGGATTCATATTTAATTGGTTATAACATTTTTGAGCGTGTTGCTAAAGAAGGAAGAAAATATGGTGTTATGCTAAATTTAATTTCTCAAAGACCAGTTGAATTATCGGAAACAGTTATTTCTCAGTGTAGTAATTTTATGATATTTAAAATGAACCATCCAAGAGATTTGGAATATATAAAGATGATGCTTCCTAATATTAATAATGAAATTGTTGAAAAGCAAAAATCACTTCAACCTGGTACTTGTGTTGCTTTTGGTAAAGCATTTAAAATACCAATGATTGTTAAAATGCAAATGCCAGATCCAGCACCATATAGTTCCAGTTGCGACATTTATGAAACATGGAAAGCAAATAGGGGATAACTATAAGTTATTCTCTTTTATTATGAAATAAATTATGTTATAATCTTGTAATAGGGGGAAATTTTATGCAAGAATTTAAAAAAATAAATTTATTTGAAAAAAGAAAAATGACTATAGAAGAACTTGTAAAATATTATGCAGAGTATAGAATCTATTGTTATAATAAACACGACAAATTAAAGGGAATTGAATTGAGAAAAAAAATTCATTTTCTAATTAATATAATTTTGGAAATTGACAAAGTAATTTCTAGAGAAGAAAATATTATAATTGGAAATGAAAATAAAGCTTTAAAGGATACACCAAAAATATTTGCTTGTACACATATTGGCGGAAATGATATTCAAAGAACATTACAAGTGATTAAAGAACCAGCATATTTAATGCTTGGAGATCCGGGAATTTTATATAAAAAATTAATATATCAAGGATTAAAATTAAATGGTGTTATTCCATTGGAAACTAAAAATAGGCTAGACAGAAAAGTTGCATATAATAGGTCAATCGAATTACTTAAAAATGGTGGTAATTTATTAATCTATCCAGAAGGTGCTTGGAATGTTTCACCTAATGAGATAGTTATGAAAACTTTTGTTGGGACAGTCAGAATGGCTAAAGAAACAGGTGCTTATATAGTACCAATAGCAGTCGAGCAGTATGGGAAAAATTTTTATTTTAATATTGGCAAAAATTATGGAATTGCAAGTAATTCTAATAAGAATGAAAACGAACTGAACAATGAATTACGTGATAAGCTTGCAACACTTAAATGGCAAATTATGGAAACACAAGAAATGGTTAAAAGGGATAACATACCAGATAATTATATACATAAATTTCAATCTGATATAGTTGAAAAATGTAATTATGGTTATGGTTTCTCATTAGAAGATGCTCTAAGTGAAAAATTTCATGATAAGACTGTTATATCAGAAGACGAAGTATTTAGTTTTTTAAATAATTTGAATATTAATAAAAATAATGCATTTTTATTAAGAACTAAAAAGAAAATATTAAAATAAAAGATAAAAGAGAGGTTGTTGATTTTATGCAAGCAATTATTTTGCAAATAGTTGGACTACTAATAGTCTTAACATTATTAATTATGTTTTTTTCAAAGCCTAATGTTGAAAATAAAGAAACAAAAACATATTCAAAATTATTAATATTGAATTTTATATTTATTTCTATTGGTATAATGACTTATTTTGTTGCACATTCAACTGGAAATTATACATGCATAGGAATTTTACAAAAGGCATATATGAGTGTTTTGGCATTATTAAATATGTATTCAATGTTTTATTGTATATCCATACATGATAAAAATAATAAATATCAAACATTAAAAAATATATTATTTGTAATAACCATAATATCAATAGTATTAATTACATTTTTACCATTAAATGTAATTTATGAAGGTGATTTACTAGATGGTAATGGGCCATCTTATGACGTCGCGATAAGTCACACAATTTTGAGCTTTTGTTTTTTCATAATTGTAACTATTTATTTTTTAATAAAAAAATATTCCATAAAAAAAATCTTGCCATATATTATTTTAATAATTCTATATTTATCGGGATTTTTTGTTAGAACATTTTATAAGGAATTGATATTTGAAGGCTTTTATTATTCTTATATTTTATTTATTATGTTTAGCACAATAGAAAATCCGGATATAAAAATGGCAAAAGAACTTTCTTTTCAAAAGGAATTAACGTTAGATTCATCCAAAAAAACATTAGAACTAATTGAAGAAATGTCCAATGAATTAAAATCAACGGTAAAAGAATTAGAAATAATTGGTAATACTAAAATTGATAAAAATAATATGAATGAAATTAATAATTTACTGGCAAACTTTCAAGACAAGGCAATTTTATTAAGTGATAGAATAAGTGGTATTTTAGACCTAGCTCTGGTAAAGAGTGATACAAAGCATGTTTCATGTAAATATGAAACGTGCGATATGCTTGATAGATTAAAACAATTATTAATGACTGAAAAAAATAACCATACTACTAAACTAAAAATAGAAATAGCAAATGATATACCAAAAGTACTTTACGGCGATGAAGAAAATAATATTAAAGCAGTTTTATTTTTATTTGATTTTTTATCATCAATAATTGAAAACAAAAATATGAAATTAGAAATTAATAGTATTAAAGTTGGTAACCTTTCTAAAATAAGATTCAATTTTATTACAAATGACAAAGCAATCCAAAAGTATATAGTTGAAGATAGATACACAAAAACATTAAAAATAGGTAATTATAAAAATATTAAATATGAAATAATAAAAAATTTATTATCAAAGTTGAATGGTACACTAATAATAACAGAGAATGAAAAAAACATGAATTTTTCTCTAAACATAAATCAACGATTGGTAAGTGAATATGATGTTATAAGTAATAAAAAAGAAAATAAGAACGTAAAAATTGAATATAAAAATTTTAGTGGTAAAAGAATATTAATTGTTGACAATAATAGTTTAAAAATTAAAGAATTTAAGGCATTATTAATGCCTTACAATATAGAAATTGAAACCGCACATAATCTATCTGAAATGTGTAGCGCATTAAATGAGAATGAAACTTTTGATTTAGTATTTATTGACGATATAATACCTGGTAATAATATTAGTGATTTTTCAAGAGAGGTCAACAAAGATGATAACATATTACATTATCTAAAAAGAGAAACAAAGTATCCAATCGTTACAATTGTAATGGTTACTCAAAATAGTGAAAATTATGAGAAAAAATACCTAAAACTTGGGTTTAATGATTACATACAAAAGCCTATCAACAAGAAAAATTTGGATGCTATTTTAAATAAATATTTTATTTAAAACCAATCGCATAATGGTTGACAATCTATTAAATATTAATAAATAGTGTATAGTTGTGCTAATGCCAGTCATATGATATAATATAATTACAAAGGTAAAGGAGAAAATAATGAAAAACAAAAAAATAATAATCATTACAATTATAGGAATCTTATTTATTTCTATAGGTGTAGCATTTATATTTATAAAAAATGGTAAAGAAGAAAAAAAATATGATGTTCCGATAACCAAAGAAAAACTAGCTTATTCAATAGAAAGTAATTCACTAGAACCATTTGATTTATATTTTTTACAACTAGAAAATAAGAAAGAGAATAAAGTTTATAGTCCGCTTTCTATAAAATATGCTCTTTCAATGTTAGCAGAAGGAGCAGAAGGAGAATCCAAAAAGCAAATACTAGATATAATCTATGATTACAAAACAAATAAATATGAAAACAGTAAAAATATCTCTCTAGCAAATGCTATGTTTATTAAAGAAACATATAAAAATAAAATAAATAACAATTATAAAACATCTTTAGTAGATAAATATAATGCTGAAGTAATAATAGATTCATTTATGACACCAGTTAATATAAATTCATGGGTAAGTAATAAAACATTAGATTTAATAAATAATTTATTTGATGATATATCAGATGAAGATTTAATTTTAATCAATGCTCTTGCAATTGACATGGAATGGGAAGATAAATTTATTCACAGATATCCTTACCCTTATGCAAAGTATGAACATGAAAAATTCTATTGGAATGGACCAGATAAAGTAACCGAAAAAGAATTTAAAGATATGGATAAAAAAATATCAGGTATGGAAATAATTGCATCCGTTAATAGATATGATATTGTAAACGTCTTAGGGGAATCATACATTCGTAAGATTGTAAATGAAGAATATTATCGTTATCTTATTGAGGATATGTGTGGATTTACTGAAGCTGAAAGACAAAATATTATAAATAATTACATGGAAGATATTGATAAAGGATATAAAAAGGTCGCAAGTTCAACAGATTTTAGATTCTATGTAG
>CAKPJE010000068.1 GCA_934162555.1 uncultured Bacilli bacterium
CACATTGAAATGGAAAGGAATTAAAAACATGAAAGAATTTGACATACTAACAATTGAAAAAAATGGTAGAACTATGGTCTTTAATTATTTTGATAGTGAAGAAACTGCAAGCTATAAAGCAACACTAATTTGTTCAAATATCAATGAAGCTTATAAAATAATTAAAGATTTCAAAAGAAAACAAGAAACAATGTATTTAAATGCATACAAAGAATATTTAAAAAAAGCAAAAGAAGATAAAAAATTAACAGTGGTTCAAACATTGTACTCAGCACATGGAAAAAGTAAGGAAATTACAATATTTGATGAACCACAAGAAATAATTAGTAAATATTCAGAATTCTTTGGTAGAAAATTAACAGATGAAGAAAAAGTAAAAGCTCTAAAACATTTTAACCATATTGTACATATGGCAATTAACGACAACTTAGTAAAAGCTAAAGGTAAAACTAAATAGTGGGAAGATATGAACTTGTTGGTTTTAATGAACATCTAAAAGGAAAAATAATAAAAACAAAAACCGGCAGTAAATTAACCATTTTAGAAGCTGACAAATTTACAACACTCTTTAATAATAGCGCTGATTTAACTAATTACTTATATAAAAAAGGTTATTTAAACGATTTAAAAATAGTAGATTATGCCTTACTTTATAAGTACAATAAAAGTAATAGATATATTGAATGTTTATACAGTCAAGATAGAAAACTAGTTGAAATAAATAATCCAAATAATATATATTTTAAACAACTAATAACATATTTATTAAATAACGTTAATACTACCTTACCAGAACTAGCACACAATCATTTTTACATAAATGATTATATCTATAACAAATTACTAGAATATAGAATATTATTAAGAGTCGGATCAGTTAAAGAACTAAATAAAATATTTAGGGACATTGAAAAAGAATTATCTAAAGAATATTTGCAAATTAGAAAATTATATATAGTAATCAATATATATAAAAGAAAAAAGAATATAAAGGAAATAAAATCTAAAAAAGTAATAGGCGAAAGTAATGATCCTTATATTGAATATCTAATAACAAAAGCCAATTTAGGTGATTCAAATGCTTATGAAGAACTAAAAAATATGGATTTAGAAAAAACGTTAAATTTAATATTGTAGTTTAACTTTTTTCTTTTCAATATGTAAAAAATATGTTAAAATTATAATGTTAAAATAAAGAGAGGAGGTAAAAAATGGCAAAAATTAAAATATTCGCATTAGGTGGATTAAATGAAATAGGTAAGAACATGTATGTTGTTGATATAGATAATAATATTTTTGTTTTTGATGCCGGATTAAAATATGCTGATGATAGTATGTTAGGTGTAGATTATATAATCCCTAAATATGATTATTTAATTCAAAACAAAAAGAAAATCAAAGGTATTTTTATAACTCATGCTCATGATGAACAAATGGGAGCATTACCTGATATATTACCAGAACTAGAAAATGTACCTGTTTATGCAACTAAATTTACAATGGAAATAATAAAAAGAGAATTAGCTGAATCAAAAATAAATTATTCAAAATTGATAGAAGTTAAACCTCATGTTAAAATTAATTTTGGAAAAATAAGTGTTTTCCCAATAAATGTAACTCATTCAGTACCAGATAGTGTAGGTTATGTTATTAATACTGTAGATGGTGCAATATTTTATACTGGTAACTTTATGTTTGATTCATCTATGTTAGGTCCTTATAAAACAGATATAGGTAAACTAGCATATATCGGTAAACAAGGTGTTTTATGTTTATTAAGTGAATCAATGTATGCCGATAAAAAAGGTTTTACAGCACCTAATAACCGTATCGCACCAATTGTAAATGAAATACTAGATCAAGATGATCGAATTATAGTTAGTGTTTTTCCTAACCAATTTTATAAAATACAAGAATTATTTAATGGTATTATGCATACTGATAGAAATGTTGTTATTATAGGAAAAAGACTTCAAGACATTATTCTAAATTCAATAGAACTAAACTATATGAAATTTGATGTTAATAAAATTAAAACTATAAGTCATGTTAATGATAAAAACATTATTGTTTTAATAGCTGATGATAGAGAAAAACCATTTTCTAATTTTTTAAGAATTATAAGAGGCTATGATAAATTTATTAAGCTTAATAAAAAAGATACAGTTTTATTTATGTCACCAGTATTCCCAGGAATGGAAAAAAGTAGTTCTAAGCTATTAGATGGTGTAGCAAGAATAGGATGTAATTTAATCGATTTAAGTAGTAAATATTTATCTCATCATGCTTCAAGTGAAGATTTAATGTTAATGATAAATTTATTAAATCCTAAATACTATATGCCTGTTAATGGTGAATATAGGCATGAGATTGCCAATAAAAAAGCAGCTATAATAGCAGGCATGAATGAAGAAAATATTTTGTGCAAATTAAATGGTGATGTTGTTTATTTTAAAAATGGCAAATTAGTTGATGATGATATAAAAATACCAACCGATGAACTTTTAATTGATGGCGAAGTTGGCGATGTTGGAGAAATTGTTTTAAAAGATCGTGAAATGTTAAGTGATAATGGTGTTGTAGTAGTAGTAATCACTATTGATAAATTAACAAAAAAATTAAAACATCAAATTGAAATTCATTCAAGGGGATTTGTTTATGTTAGAGATAACATAGATGTTATGAAAGAAGCAGTAAATATAGCAACTAAAGTAGTAAATGATAATACTAAACCTAATTTTATTGATTATAACAAAGTAAAACTTGGTGTAAGAGATGAATTAGGCAAATATTTTTACAATGAAATTGGTACTAAGCCAATGATATTATTAATTGTACAAGAGATTTAGAAAGTATAAAAAACTTTCTTTTTTTGACAAAATAATTTATATTTATATTATAAAATATAGATGGTGATATAAGATGTATAGATACTATATATTTGATATAAAAAATAAATTTAAAAATGATGAAAATTTATATAGATTACTTAAAACACTATATACTTTAAATTTAAAATATATTAATTATGGAGAATTATTATACAATGAAATGTGTAAGCCAACAGATAGAAGTAAGGTGGAAGAAATATTAAGAGATTATAATGCTAAAAAAGTTGAACAAAAATATTTTGTTTGTTTAAATGACGAAATAACTATAGTTGTAATAAAATACTCAAGATTAATAATAATATCAAATAAACTATACCCCGATATCTTTAGTAGACTAAAAATCGAAAAAGAAAATTTATTTGTGTGCAATTTTTTAAATGATAATTACTTTTATGTTTCAAAGTGTTGTAAAAATATATAAAATATTATATAATTAGATGGGAGATGAAATTATGCCACAACTATTAATCGATGTATTATATTTAATTGGAGGAATAATTGCAGGATTTATAGCCGGATTCTTTGTAGCACGTGCTGTAATGCAAAAATATTTAAAGAAAAATCCACCAATAAATGAACAAATGATTAAAGCTATGATGACACAAATGGGTAGAACACCGAGTCAAAAGCAGGTAAATCAAATGATGAAATCAATGGCTAAATATATGTAGTCATTTTTTCTTTTGGAGGTGTAGTATGATTGAAAGTATTTTAAACAATATACCAGCACATATATGTGCTTTAATAGGCTTTATATTTTTAATAATAAGTACGCAAGTGAAAGAAAAGAATAAAATATTACTATTTCAAAGCTTATTTTCTTTCTTTTTCTTTTTGCAGTATATTTTATTAGGTGTATATTCAGCAGGTATATTAAATTTAGTTAGTTTAGTAAGAAATATAGTTTACTATAAAAATACTAATAAAATAAGTACATATTCTATTATTATATTAACATTTTTAGTAGGTTTAATATGTACAATATGTGATATGAAAAATTATATCTTTATAATAAGTGTTATTCCTTTAATTATTAATTTATTGTATGCTTATTCATTAAGTAAAAAAAATATTGTTTTAATTAAAAAAGTGTTTTTAGTGTGTTCAATTATATGGGTTATATATGACTATTTTGTTAAAGCCTATGTAGGTTTGATTTGTAATAGTTTAGAAATGTTATCATATGTTATGTATTTCATAAGGAGTAAAAAATGAAAATAGGAATAATAGGAGCAGGTGCTTATGCTCTTGCACTTGCACATGTTTTAAAAAAAAATAATGATGTTATAATATGGACAAAATTAGAAGATGAATATAGAGAATTAAAAGAAAAGAGAACTAATGAAAAAGTTTTACCTAATTTTAAATTAGATAGTAATATAAAAATAACTCTTGACTTAAAAGAAGTAACTAAAGTAGATCTCGTCATTGTTGCTATACCAGCTAAATTTGTAGATAGTATTTCTAAAGAATTAAAAGGTTTAATAAAAAAACAATATGTTTGTATTGCAACAAAAGGAATCGAACAAGAAACTTGTCTTTTTCCTATTGATGTATTTAAAAAATACAATAAAACAAGTCGTATTGCTGTTATATCTGGTCCATCATTTGCGCGTGATATAATAACAGATTGTCCTATTGGTTTATCTGTTGCAAGCAAATCTAAAAAGACAATTAATATAATTAAAAAATCATTAGAAAATACCAATATAAAATTAAGAGAAACAAGAGATATAATAGGTATTGAAATATGTGGTTCAATTAAAAATGTAATTGCAATTGCATCTGGTATATTAAATGGCTTAGGTTATCCAGAATCAACTGAAGCTATGTTTATTACAGAATCATTACATGATATTAAAAATTTAATTAAAGCATTAGGTGGAAGTAAAAAAACAATTTTGTCATATGCTGGTTTTGGTGATTTATTATTAACATGTACATCATATAAAAGTAGAAATTTTACGTTTGGTAATATAATAGGCAAAAAAGAACCTAAGGAAGATTATATAAAAAATAATACTATTGAAGGATTATATACCTTAAAAAGTATTTATAAATTGATTAAAAATAAAAATGTTGATATGCCTATAATAGATTTAATTTATGATATTGTATTTAAAGATAAAGATCCGAACCTTTTAAGTGAATTTTTGATTGTAAAAGAATAATAATTGATATATAATATAGTTTATTCAGGGAGGTTTTATGAAGAATTATAATGTAAAGGATATATTGCTTAGTTTTAAAAAAGAATATCTAGAATATGGTAAAATGTTAAATTCTTTAAAAGAGGAAGTATATGTAGAGGGAGAAAAAAATTTAAAAGATTTTAATTTCTATTTAGAGCAAAGTTTTTATCAAACGGTACCAGAATTAAAGTGTATTATTGATAAAAAAGAGAAAAAATATGATGTTTTAGATTTATTTGGTCCAACTAGAGTTTATCAAACTGCTATGTTTAAGAGAAATAATGAAATGGCTATTGATGGTGGTAATGTATGTATTTTTGGAGAAAGTGATAGATTTAAGGAAAAGTTAAATTTATTATTTAATTCAGAATTTACTAAAAATATATATGTTGAGAGGGTAAATTCTAAGAATAATAAGGCTTATTTAGAGTTTAGACATAATTTAATTCGTTATAATTTGCAAAATAAAGAGGATGGTAAAATCGCGCGAATTGAATATAAACCTATAAGTGATGAGTTTGAATTATTGTATGGTAATGATTTTACAAAAGAATTAATAGAGCATATGTTATATTCAGATATTATGGTAGATGAATTACCTTTGTATCATCAAAATATAATAAAAGAAAATAATGTAGCAGTAGAGGTAATGGATTTACCTAAGAGGAAAAAGGCTTTTTTTGAGCCAAACATTGAGTTTGAGCCTATGGAACTTGTTAAACAAGATAAGGTTATGGTTTTAAGAAACAAGGCAAGGAGATAATCATAGAAATATGATTATTTTTTTGTATGGTATTGATTTTTGTTGATAAGTATAGTAAAATTAATAAAGTAAGGAAAGGTTTGTTGATAACATGTTTGACCTAATACATACATACATGTATTACTAAAAAATAGAAAAAATAAAATTTTT
>CAKPJE010000069.1 GCA_934162555.1 uncultured Bacilli bacterium
AAAATAACAGTAGTTTAGTGGAAATATCTTTCCACAATTATTTTTTTTTAAATCCAAGTAATTTTTTTTATTATTTCGTAATCTTCTTCAGTAAGAGGTTCTTTCTTAGCATTCAAGTATCTAAAAAACCTTTGCCAATCATCATATGCTTCTGGAATATATAATTCTAAAAAGTGCAGATGATCATGGGCTCTTCGTGATAAAATCGCTCCATTATCTATTGTTTCTTTACCACCATATCTTTTTTCCCTAATATGATGAAAATTAAATGGATTATCACGACTTACTTTATATCCCATCCAGTCTAAATCTGTTGTCTTAAAAATTATCTTCATTCGTTCAAGTACACTATTCATAAAAAACTCCTAAATTAAATTAATTCCCATATTTTTAGCATCTTCTTTTGTTTTAATATCTAAATGATATTTAGTTAAACGTGATGCAAGTTTAATATTAATACCCTTTTTACCAATTGCAAGTGATAAATTACTATCATCGACAATTACCAAAGCTTCTTTCTTCTTTTCATCTGTTATAAAAACACTCAAATCTTTAGCTGGACTTAAAGCATTTTTAATAAATTCAGCAGCATCACTTTGATATGCAACAACATCAACCTTTTCACCATTTAATTCTTCAATTATACGATTAATTCTAGAACCCTTTTCCCCAATACATGATCCAATTGGATCAACTTTTGGATTCTCTGAATAAACAGCAACCTTAGTTCTAAAACCTGGTTCTCTTGCAACACTATATATAAGAATTATTCCTTCATTAATTTCCGGAATTTCTAGTTCAAATAATCTTTTTACAAATCCATAATGATTTCTTGATAGTAAAATTAAAGGTCCCTTTGTATTATTTTCAACTTTTGTAACATAAACCTTTATATTACCACCCATTTTAATTTTTTCACCTGGGATACATTCACTTTTAGGAAGAATACCTTGAGCTTTACCTAGATCAATATAATAGTTTTTTTCATCTTCCATATTTGCAATACCAGACATCATTTCATCTTTTTTATCAGCAAATGTATCAATAATAACATTTCTCTCAGCTTCTCTTATTTTTTGAATAACAACTTGTTTAGCAGTAGCAGCAGCAACACGACCAAAATCATGTGGCGTTACTTCTTCTTCTATTGTTTCCCCATATTCAATATTTGGTACAATAAGTCTAGCTTCTTCAAGTGTTAAATCAACATCAGGATTAAAAATTAAATTACCTTCTTCATCAACTTCATCTTCTTTTCTAACTGTTTTAAAAGAATAAACTTTTATTTCACCAGTTGCGCGGTTAATATCAACCCTTACATTTGATAAAGAATTATAATTTTTTTTATAAGCTGCAGTTAAAGCAAGCTCCATAGCATCATAAATTACATCCTCACTAATACCTTTTTCTTTAACTATTAATTCAACAGCTTTTTTAAAATCTTTTGCTTCCATATTTAACCTCTTTCTATAGAACTAACATCTAATACATAACTTCCATCTATTGGATCTTCTTTATCTAATATTGGATTAATTAATTCTGATACCTTTACACAATCTTCAATATTAACAATCTCTGGTTTATCAATCAAAACTCTTAAAAAAAGTACACTTCCTTCTTTTTCAAGTTTTACATCGCTTAAAATATACCCAGCTTCTACAATTGTATTTTCTATTAAATTTCTAACTTTTTCTTCCACTTTTTCACCTCAAATTAATTTTATAAAAAGTGGTATATTGCCACTTGTCATTTACATTATATCATATTAATTATATTTTTTTAACTATATTTATTAATTTTTTTTATTTTTTTTGATATAATAAGTATGATTGGAGACAAAAAAATGAAAAATTATATAACAAATGCTCTAAAAGGAATTGGGATTATACTTTTTTATTTCTTTTTTAGTGGATTACTATTAATATTTTTAAATTATTTAAACATCAAACCAGCAGAATTTTCAAGAATAAATAAAGTAATTTATTTACTTGCAGAATCAATATTCATGCTTTTTATAATGATACTAGTATATTACAAAGAGATAAAAAAAGAATTCAAAGATTTTAAAGAAAATTTTATAAAATACTTTAATGAATATAAAGGTTACTGGCCAACAATGATATTTCTAATGATATTAGCAAATCTTTTTATTTCATTTTTTACAACCGATATTTCAAGCAATGAGGAATCAATTAGAACAATTCTTCATTCAGGAATACCAGGGTTTATTTACATGTGTATATCATGCCCTTTAATTGCTCCACTTATGGAGGAGTTAGTATTTAGAAAAAGTATAAAAAAAATAGTGCCTCAAAAATATTTATTTATATTAGTGTCAGGACTATTCTTTGGTTCTATGCATGTAATTGGTCAAACAGAACATTTGGTTGAATATTTGCATATAATAAGTTATAGTATACCGGGCTTGGTACTCGCAACTGCATATCAAAAAAGTGATAATATATTTGTTTCAACATCTATTCACTTTTTCCATAATACAATATTATTAATTATGCAAATACTATTTATGATTGGTGGTGTAATATGACAAAAAGAAAGGAAAAAAAAAATAAAATTTCAATGATAATAATTGTATTTTTATTAATGCTTATTTCATTCATATTATATGCTTATTTTATAGGAACAAAAGGTTTATTTGTAAAAGAATATAAAATAGATGCTTCTATTCCAGAACCATTTGATGGTTTAAAAATAGTTCATTTATCAGACATCCATTATAATCGAACTTTTAAAGAAAAAGAATTAAAAAAATTAGTTGAAAAAGTTAATTTAATAAATCCTGATATTATTGTTATAACTGGTGATGTTTTAGATAATGATATTGAAGTACCAGATTCTAAAGAAGTATTAACAAAGTATTTCAAGGAAATGAATGCTACAATTGGTAAATATGCTGTTAACGGTAATCATGATTTAAAATATGATTACTGGGTAGATATTATGAATGATTCTGATTTCAAAATCTTAAATAATACATATGATTTAATATATTATGAAGGAAATGATCCTATAATCATAGCCGGTATGTCATCATATTTTGATAATATAAAAACTGAAGAAAAATTAAATGATTATAATAATTTTATAAGTGAAAATGATATAAAATATAAGATTCTTTTACTACATGAACCAGATACTATAGATAATATTAATAATAATTTTGATTTAATATTAGCAGGACATTCACATAATGGTCAAGTAAGATTACCTTTAATAGGTGCGACTATTTTACCAGTTGGTTCAAAGAGATACTACAAAGAACATTATACAATTAATAATAGTGAACTTTATATTTCAAGTGGTTTAGGAACTAGTACTTTACCTCTTAGATTTCTAAATCATCCATCAATTAATTTTTATCGTATAAATACAAAATAAAATACCAAAAGTATTTTATTCATGTATTTTTTTTATGTATAAATTTACTTCTGATATTTTAACATTAGAACTTACCTCTTCACCAATTATGTATGCCATAACTTCTAAAGTAGTTATTTCTTCGAATCTAAATAAAATTGTTCTTGAAAAGTACATTTTAGGAATATTACCTGCATCTAGTTGAAAAGATAATCCTTTTATTTCTGTTCCTTCACTTGTTTGCAAATAAAACATTCCTCCATGGTTATTATCAACGTTTTCAATTAAACCAGAAAAAGTTATTTCATATAATCCTGGCACTACTTCAACATCATTATCACGCACTAAAAAATGTTCTGATAAATTAGGTATAACCCATGGGATTTCAAAAAACATTTGATCAGATATCTTACTTTCTTGAAAAGTTGTAAAAAATATACCTTCTGTTGATGAAGGAATAACTGGTCCTGGTTCACCCTTATCACCTTTATCTCCCTTAGTGCCTCTTTTTCCACCCATAGGATACCCTATTCCAATTTTTAATAATTTTTTCCTTAATGCTTCTAATTCACAATATTCATTTGAAGACATAAAACACCTCCTAGCATATTTTATGAGAAAGGTATTTTATTTGCATATACTTATATAACAAAACACCATATAAAATATAGCCTTTAGGGTTTTAGTAGTAATATTTTATATTTCATTATATTTTATTTCTTGTACATTATAAGCTACTGACTTTTCTTCATCAGATTGTTTATCAACAAATGAAAAAATAATAAATATAATTATCATAATAATTAAATATATTAAGAAGAAAGTTCCTAGTGCTTTAAAAATATTAATTATCATTCCTGCTAATTTTTCTGTATTTGTAGTTTTTTCAATTATAATATTTTTTATATCATTATCTACTAATTCATCTAAACTTACTTTAAATACTTGTGACAACACTTTAGCTTGTTTTAAATCTGGTGATGTTTCACCTAATTCCCATTTAGATATTGTTTGTCTCGTAACACCAACTTTTCAGCTAAATCCTCTTGTGAAAAATTATTTTTCTTTCTTAACTCCATTATTTCCAACTTCCATATTTTCCCTCCTTTCTTCTTTTATTATAAAATTTTTTGCTTTTTTATTCTACCAATAACGGTTTGCAAATGCGCAAATTTTATTAACATTGTTATAAATAAAAAGCATAGAAATAACACCTATGCTTTGTAAATTATTTATATTTAAAATATACTTTCATTTCTAAATTCTTAATCTCAATTTCTGAATCAGATAAGTCAGCTCTTACTTTATTTACATTATCAAATGGAGGTATTATAACATTAATAGAAGGTAAATTTAATTCAAGTAAATAATTATTATCAACTTTAGTTATGTAAACACCTTTATCTACATTTATACAATAACTATATCTATCAGTATAAAAATTAATTTCATAGTAAATATCTTTTGAAACATCTTTTTTAGTACAACACTCCAATAAAATAGTATCATCCTTAAATGAAATATTTAAACCCCAATTATTTTTTAAATTAATTAAAATACATTTATTTTCATATTTAACACTATCAATATCAATTACTTTACCATTTATTTTAACTTCATCCATATTATTTCCTTTCAATACCTCTAAATTTAAACATTAAAGAAATTACCAATCCCTATAACACCATCATAATAATTGTTCATTACTTCAGCGCATAATTTAATCTTTTCAATATCAATAATTTTATTTTGTTTATAATTGTTTACAATATCACTAAATAATTGATCGTAATAAAAAGTAATAGAACCATATTTTGTTTGAACAAGAACATCAACTAAATCATTAATTCTCATTTTTATAATTTCCTCTGAATTTGAAATTAAATAATCATTAATATTAACTTTTTCTCCTTCAATTTCAAAATTTTCACCAAGTACAGTAGAAAGTTTTTTTTGTAATGGTAACTCTTCATTTTTTATATCTTCAATTAAATAATTTTTATACTGCAATGTTTTTTTAACAATATATTTTGAAATTTCTTGTTCTTTATTATTAGTGTTTTTAGGAATTAGATTCCCAATCACAAAATCTTTTTCTTCCGTTTTATTGAATTCTAATATTTCATTATTATCAATATCAATTAAAGCCCAATATTCTGGTTTAATACTTTCCTTCATATCCCAAACATTAGCTTTTTCATTAACCATCATTAAACCAATATACAATTTTTCTTTTTCTACCCTTAACATAGGATATAAT
>CAKPJE010000070.1 GCA_934162555.1 uncultured Bacilli bacterium
TTGTAATTGTTGTTTGAAAGTATTTTATTGATGCGTATATAACATTTACAAATGGCATTAGTAATGATATTATGTCCAGTACTATACACCCTTTATATCCTTTCATTTTATGGACTGAAAATCCTAATTCTTTGGTTCTTACTTTTTCATAGATTGCACTTACTATTTGGAGTGCTCCTGAAAACATTATTGTCATTAAATATATCTTGGGAAGTTTTACTATAAATGTTACTAATAATACATCTATTATTAGACTTAAGATTGTTAATTTTGTTAAATTTCTCATATTTTCTCCTAAACCACTTACATTATACATAATTATTTAGAATATGTCAAAATATGATTGATTTTTAAAAATTCTCTAAACAATTGTTTAGAGAATTATTTTTTATATTTGTTTTCCTTTTACTATATTGCTGTTAGATGATTTAGTTGCAATCATAGAATCTACTAAATCACTTGCATCAGCTATGTAATTAACTTTTTACTATTCTTCATATACTTCCTCCTTCTATATTTTTTAAAACATTAGAAAGAGGACCATTATCTATATATTCTCTAGTCCCATAGTTATCAACAAACCTTTCATATTCTACTTAACTATATCATATTTATACTTAATGCGCAACATTTTTTTATTGTTTTTTCACATAATTATATGAATCTTTACACATATCTTTTAAAGATTTAGAAGCTACAAAACCAAGCTTTTCTTTGGCATAGCTAACATCAGCATAACAAGCATCAATATCGCCTTTTCTTCTTTCCTTTATCTCGTATGGTACTTTTATATTATTAGCTTCCTCAAAAGATTTTACCATTTCAAGAACACTATAACCCTTTCCAGTACCCAAATTAATTACATCTAAACCACATTTTTTAGAAATATATTCAATAGCCTTTACATGGCCAAGTGCTAAATCAACAACATGGATATAATCTCTTACTCCCGTACCATCTACAGTATTATAATCATTTCCAAAAATATTCAAATGATCATATTCCCCAGTTGCAACCTTTACTATATATGGCATTAAATTATTAGGAATACCATTTGGATTCTCGCCAATCAAACCAGATTCATGAGCACCAACTGGATTAAAATATCTTAAAATAACAATATTCCAATCATTATCTGATTTATACAAATCCTTTAAAATATTTTCAATCATTAATTTAGTTGTCCCATAAGGATTAGTTGTACTTAAAGGTGAAGATTCCTTTATTGGTAACTCTTTTGGATTTCCATATACAGTAGCACTCGATGAAAATACTAAATTTTTACAATCAAATTCATTCATTACCTCTAATAAAGATAAAGTACTATCTATATTATTTCTATAATACATCAAAGGCTTTTCTACTGATTCACCAACTGCTTTATAACCAGCAAAATGAATAACAGCATCAATCTTATTCTCAGTAAATATCTTTCTTAAAATGGACTTATCACAAACATCGCCCTCATAAAACTTAAAATCTTTATTTGTTATTTTTTTAACATTCTCAATTACCACTTTTTTAGAATTGAAAAAATTATCAATTACAACAACATCATAATTATGCTCAAGTAAACAAACAAGAGTATGACTCCCTATATATCCTATACCTCCAGTTAATAATATTCTCATATTTAATCCTTTCTTAAGCCTAAATGTTCATAAGCTTTCTCAGTAACCATTCTACCCCTTGGAGTTCTTTTCAAAAATCCATTTTGTAGTAAATATGGCTCATATACATCTTCTATTGTACTTTGTTCTTCACCAATTGATGAACTTATCGCTTCAATACCAACTGGTCCCCCATTAAACCTTTCAATTATAGCTTTAAGTAAATTATAGTCAGTTTCATCTAAGCCCTCTTTATCAACCTTTAATTTATCCAAAGCATAAGATGCTACAGCTTTAGTTATAGTATTTTCTTCCATAACTAAAGCATAATCTCTTACTCTTTTGAAAAGTCTATTGGCAATTCTAGGCGTTCCCCTACTTCTCTTAGCAATCTCATATGCTGCATCATCATCAATATCATAATCTAGTACTCTAGAAGTTCTTTTAACAATTTGTTTTAACTCATCAATTGTATAATAATTTAATTTTGATACTATACCAAAACGATCTCTTAAAGGTCCCGTTAAATCACCGGCTCTTGTAGTTGCACCAACTAATGTGAAAGGTGGCAAATCTATTTTAATTGATCTGCTTGATGTATCTGTTCCAACAACTATATCAATAGTAAAATCTTCCATTGCTGAATATAGTATTTCTTCAACAAATCTAGGAATTCTATGGATTTCATCAATAAATAATACATCGCCTTGTTCAAGAGTTGATAAAACAGCGGCTAAATCTCCGGTTTTTTCAATAGCAGGTCCACTAGCTGTTTTTATATTACTTCCAAGTTCATTTGCGATTATATTTGCAAGTGTTGTTTTACCTAATCCTGGAGGGCCATATAATAATGTATGATCAAGAGATTCACCCCTAATTTTAGCAGCTTTGATGAATATTTTTAAATTTTGTTTTACTTCACTTTGACCAATATATTCTTCTATAGATTGCGGTCTTATATTTTCTGGTTCAACTTCATTTTCTAGTTTAGTACCATTTAACATTTCATTCATACTATCCCCCTACTTTTTCAATAATAATTTTAAAGCATCCTTAATTTGTTCACCTATTGTTTTAGTATTATCAACTTCTTTTATAACTTTATTTATATCTGCTGTTTTATAACCTAAACCTTTTAATGCTTCCTCTAACTCTTCATTAGTTTTGACTTCTTCTTTATTCATAACTAATTTGCCTTTTAAATCTAATATAATTTGACGGGCGACTTTATCTCCTATTTTAGGAAACTTTTTTAAATACAAAATATTTTCTCTTTCAATAGCATCTACTAAACCATTTACTGATCCAGTACCTAACATTGGGAGAGCCATTTTGCATCCTAAACCTTTTACATCTATTAGTTTTAAAAACAT
The DNA here is from genome assembly GCA_934162555.1 of uncultured Bacilli bacterium. Classification (GTDB taxonomy): domain Bacteria; phylum Bacillota_I; class Bacilli_A; order RF39; family UBA660; genus CAG-884. Next base: position 2,984 of record CAKPJE010000070.1, read on the forward strand.
TTCTTTTTCTTCAATATTTTTAAATCCATATAAACTAATTTCATCTTCTCTTACATATTGATATGTATATACTTTTATTTCTTCATTTTCTTTAAATATATATGGATTAGGAGTATATATTTTATAACCTATTCCATTATTTTCAAGTACAATATAAGTTGATTCTGTTTTTGCTATTTGTCCTTTTATATAATCGTACATATATCACCTTTTATTTTTTAGCATATATGTTAATATATAATATTCGAAGATTGCAAATATAACTATGTATATACCTATTAATACTAGTTGTAATGTACCATTTGTAAATTCTCTTATAATACTTGGCAATGATGCTGGTATATATTTATTTACAAAACTTGCAAAATCTCCTAAATATTTGCCATAAAAGCTAGCTATTGCATTTAATACTCTTAATAAAATATCAAATGCACATATAAAATATATGCTTCTTTTAAATCCTTTCAAAAAACAACATGCAACTACTATTATTAGTAGTACTATTACTATCTTTAACATTTTTACCCTCCATATTCTATTGTTATTTGATTAATTGTTATTCTTTTTATTTTTTTATTTTGAACTTCCAATTTTATTTTATAGTTATCTATATTGTATTCATAATTATCTTGATACTCTTTATCTTTTAGAAGTTCATATAAATTATTTGGTTTAATTAATTGTTCAAATTTTTTTACTTCTTCAACTTCAATATTATCATTAAATGAATCATTTTCATATATTCCATCTATTATATATTCATTATAGTAGATTCTGTAAGTAAATGTTTCTAGATTTTTATATTGCTCTAGTATATTGTTATTTCTAGTATCATTATTTTGTTCTTCCTTTTGAGGAACTTTTACTTTATCTTCATCAATTATTGTTGGGCTTTTTCTAGCTGGTTTATATGTCATAATTACTACTAGGGAAAAAATAAATCCTAAAAATAAATAAATTATATTACGCATTTGAACATTTTTTAAGATTATTTTTATTTTTTCTTTCATACTAATCTACTTCCAATTAGTTCATTTTTGTGTCCATTTATAAATTCTTTGGCTGTTTGTCTTTTTTTACCTTCTAATTGTACTTGTGTTAAAATAATCTCACCATCAGAACATTTTATACCGATACCATCATCATAGATGTTTATGATTTCTCCTATTTGACCTTCTTTATTACTTGTACCAATTTTACTTTCCCATACTTTTAATATTTTCCCATTAAATATTGTATAGGCTCCTGGATAAGAGTTAAGGCCTCTTATTTGGTTAAATATTTCTCTTTTTGTTTTTAGAAAATTTATTTTTTCGTCTTCACGGCTTATATTGTAACCATATGTTGCTTCTTCTTCGTTTTGTTTTATTCTTTTTATTTCGCCTTTTACTATTTTGGGGATTGCTTCTAATATTAGATCACGACCGATTAAAGATAATCTATCATGTAGTGAATTTGTTGTGTCTTCATCAGTGATTTGGGTTTCTTTTTGTAATATTATATCGCCTTCATCCATTTTATCATTCATGTACATAATGGTTATGCCTGTTTTATCATAACCGTCAATTATTGCATGATGAATTGGTGCTCCTCCTCTTAGTTTTGGTAAGAGTGAAGCATGAATGTTAATTGCACCATACTTAGGATAATCTAGTAAGGATTTAGGAATTATTTGACCATAGGCACATGTAATTATCATATCTGGTTTTAAATCTATTATTTCTTGATATTCTTTTCTTATTTTTTGTGGTTGAAATACTTTTATGTTATTAGCAAGACCAACTTTTTTTATGATTGGTTCTATTACTTTATTTCCTAAGTGTCTATCGGGTTGGGTTACTATTAATTCTACATCATAATTTTCTATTAATGCTTCTAGTATTGGTTTACTAAATTCTGGTGTACCCATAAATATTATTTTCATGTATCATACCTCCAGTAAATATTTTACCATATATTTTGTTTTTTTGATATATCTTGACTTATTTTTTTATAAGTTTATAATATTTGTTGTGGGAGAGATTATGAATAAAGAATATTGTTATGTTAATGGTTGTGCGGTTATAAAGAACGAAAATGATGAAAAAAGAATTATTGATTATTGTGATAATATTGATAATAAGCTTGTTACGGAAAATGTTATTGAGCGTCTTGAGAATGAACGGGATTGTATTTCTAAGGAAAGTAAGGAATACAAAAAGGTTAAAGAATATTCTAAGTGGTGTATGATTAGTTATACTTTTATATTGTTTGCTTCTTTAATTCTTACTTATTTTGTTTCTTATTTATTTGGTAATTCTATTAGTTCTGTGATTGCTAAGGATTTGTTTTCATCACTTAATATTGATTATATTTCAAAGGTAGCACTTGCTACTGATATAATAGTTGTGCCTATTTTAAGTTGTCCAATTATTTACAATTTTATAAAGTTTAAAAAGACATCAAAGCAAATTAATAACTTGTCTGAATTGCATATTAATTTAACAAAGATGATTATTGATAATAAAAAGAAATTAGAAAAAATAAATCATTCTAGTAGATTTGTTACTACTTTGGATACTTCTTATAAAAGGGTAAATGATAGTGAAGAAATTGCTAGAATAGATGATTATATAGATTCTTATAATGTTAAGAAA
>CAKPJE010000071.1 GCA_934162555.1 uncultured Bacilli bacterium
TTTTTCATTTAAAATCTTACCCTGACTAATAACTTTCTCATTAATTATCAAAGCAGGTACATTTGAAACATTATATTTTCTTGCATCTTCATCCTCTTCTAACAAAGACACACTTATTTTCCCCTTAATTTTTTCCATTGCTTTTCCTACATTTTTAAGTAGTTTCATTCTATTACTAGACTCTTGTCCAATAATCTTTATTTCCATTTTTCTCACCTCTATTTAATTATATAAAATACTTATTAATATTTTATAGGTAAATTATTAAAAATTATTATAAAGGTAAATTAAACTCAATAACCAAACCATTTTCATTATAAGCCCTAATATTTCCGCCCAATTTCAAAACAAACTCTTTACAAATAGATAAACCAAGACCCGAAATTTTTCTTGACTTATCAGTTGTAAACAAAGGATCAAAAATTCTATCAATTATAGCATCATCAACACCAGAACCATTATCAGATATACGAAAATTAAAAAATTTGCTATCCTTAGTTATCACAATATTTATAACACCATTCTTATCAAGAAAACGAGCACTATTAGAAATAATATTTGCAAAAATCCTCTTAAGTTTCAAAATATCAACAGTTAAAACATCATTCATACACTTGCACTTAATATTTAATTTAATACCATCATTCTTTAAATCAAGCTTATAATCATCATTCAAAGCTTTAACGATATCCTTAACATAAATCTTATCCATCTTCAAAACAGTATTAGATTTATTAATCAAATAATCATCAAAATCACTCAAAATATTTTTAATATGAATAGCCTTACTATTTATAATCTCATTATATTCCTTAATTTCTTTCTTACTAACATTTCCATCCTTTATCAAATCAGAATAACCAATAATAGAAGTTAAAGGAGTCTTAATATCATGAGATATACTAGCAATTATCCTATTCTGTTCACTCTTTTCATTTTCCAAAGAATCAACCAAATTAACAAATTCATTTTGAATAATACCAAGTTCCCCATTAACATGAGACCTCTTAGGTTTCTTGCCCAACTTATAATTTCTAATGTCCTTTACAATATTCTCAACCGGACTAATTAATTTTAACCTAACAAATATAAATATAAAAGCCATTATTATTGAAACTAAAGCAATCTGAAATAAAATTAAACCAGTTATCATACCCGAAGTAGAAACATTTTTATTCATATAAACACTAAGCAAATAAAAATTATCACTTACCTCTATGATATCAGAAAATAAAAACAATTCATCCTTTACATTATCTTGCATTACCTCTTTATTATCAACATCAGATAACTTAAATTTAACCCCATATTCCTTAGCAATTGCATTTAATTTAACAAGTAAAGCTTCAGTACTAGGATAATATGTTTTAATTTCTTCTTTTGCCAGCTTTTCCTTTAAAACATTCATCTCACTAAAAATAGGCTTTATTCTAAAATTAAACCAAAAAATAAGCGTTACGATATTTACAACAACAGTTACTAAAATATAAAATATAATCTTTTTACTTAAACTAACATTCTTCATTTGGATCAATCCTTACAAACTTATAACCATACCCCCAGATTGTAACAATATACTTTTCACCAATTTTATCCCTTAAACTCTTAATATTAACAGCAACAGCACCAATATCCCCATAATTATCACCCCAAACAGAAGTAAAAATCTGTTCTTTAGATAAAGCAATTCCTGCATTTTCCATTAAGTACTTAAGTAATTCGAATTCTCTAGTTGATAATTCTATTAGCTTATTATCTTTTTTAACTTCAAAACTTTCTTTATTTAAAGTTATATCCCCAGAAACAATTAAATTATCACTCTTATTAAAACTTCTCTTATTTAATCTCAAATAAGATTTTATTTTTAAAATCAATTCTGTATTATCAAAAGGTTTAGTAATATAATCATCCCCACCCATTTCATAACACACCATCTTATCAATGATCTCCGATTTAGCCGAAATAAATATAATTGGTACATTTACTTTATTTCTAATCTTTAAACAAAGCTCTGTTCCACTCATCTCAGGCATCATTATATCAAGTAATATTAAATCATAATGATTATCTATTTTTTTTAAAACTTCTAAAGGATTATTTACAACATCAGATTCAATATTTTCTTTTTTTAAAATTAATGATATTAAACTAGATATTTCTTTATCATCATCAACTATTAATATTTTTGCCATTTCACCACTTCCTTCCAAATATTATATAATATTTTTTAAGAAAAAACAAACTAGTTGTTAAAAACACCATTATTTTTCAAATAATCATAATAGTTATTTTTTACAATAAGTTTGCTTATACTTATTTTATTATTCATGATATTATTAATAGTTTTAATATAATTTCCATCTACTTCTTCACTTTGAACAAAATTATTACTAGAACCAAAATATTTGCCCTTATCAGTTACCCATGATCTCTCATTAAATATAGCCATACCTTCTCGTGTAGATAATATATCACTTCCGGCAAATAATCTTGAATCATAATCTATTCCAAATAAATTATAAACAGTTGGTAAAACATCTATACTCATACTAACCTTATCAACTTCAATAGTCTTCATTTTACTATTCCAAATTATTAAATTACTATCATTTACACCAATAATACCATCTTTTTTATAATCCGATATTTCATTTATTTGATCAACTGTTAAACCATAAGGATAATGATCAGCAAGTAATACTATAACAGTATCATCTAATTTATTTTTTTCTTCTAAAGTATTTATTAATAATTCTAAAGCATCCTTTAATTCTATTTGGGTTGCCAAATAAGCTTTCACACTATCAGAATACGGCAAATTATTTACTTTTTCTCTATTCTTTATAGCAACCTCATTACCACCAAAATTATATGCCAAATGCCCAGATACAGTCATATAATAAACCATAAATGGTTCCGTACTATTCAAATAATCCTCAGTAGTTGCCCTTATCATTTCAGTATCATATTCAGGCCAAATATTACACTTTATTTTATCTTCTAAACCATTATAACAGCCCTTATAATTATCAAACCCTAATGCTTTTAAATATTTATCTCGATCCTGAAAATTATAAAAATGGTCATGATAAGCAAAAGTATTATATCCTTCTTTTTTAAATACATTTGCAAGTCCATAAGGGAAATAATTTAAGCCTCTTCTCCAAGTATATAAAATACTTGAATCAGCATATAATCCAGTCAAAGCTTGAAATTCTCCACCAATTGTACTCAAATTATTTGATGAATAATAATTATTAAATTTAAATCCACTATTTACTAATTTATATAAAGTTGGGGTTAAATCTTCTCTTACACCAATTTCATTAAAACTTTCAGCAACAATATATATTAAATTTTTACCTTTAAATATACCAGTATATTTATTTTGTTTAGTTGGACTAATACTATCCATATAATTATTTAAAGAAGCAATCTCACTATTATTTGTTCTTAAATTTTTAAAATCAATATTTAATTTATTATCTTTATACTCAAATATATCATCACTTTCATCAATACTTATAACAGGTTCAATCTTTTCTTTAAAACCAAATATTGTTCTATGTAAATCAAGTATTCCAGAATTAATAACGCCCAACTTTTCATTATTTAATGATGTATCATTTATACTTGTATATAAATAATATATTGAATTTTCATTATTTTTTTGTAATTTAATATCCAAAACAAATAAACAAATACTAACAAGTAAAATACATACATATTTAAGTATATTTGTTTCTTTTACTATTTTCCTTCTATAGATTATTAAAAATATTAATGGTAAAAAGAATAATACTATTGCATAAATATTTTTAAGTATTGAAATAATAGTTTCATTTCCAAATTTAAAAATTTGGTCAGTTAATTTAAATAAATTAAATGAAAAATAAAAACCAAATACTTTTTTTAATATAAATTGCATACTAAAATAAAATCCTAATATGCCATAAGTTATATATGATATTATTTTGTTATTTAATATTGCTATTATTGTTGAAACTATTAAACTAAATATAACTATATTTATTATTGAACTTCTACTATATACATCAATAGTTAAAAGGCCAAATAAAAATTCTAAGTACAAAATACTTAACAAATTTAAAAACAAATTTTTATATTTCATAAATCATACCTCTATATTAAGTATATCATATTTTTTTTTATTTAAAACAAAAAGAGCTTAGCTCTTTTGATATTTTACACTTTTCATATATTCATCTGTTTTATTAATAAAACTACTAGTATCATTAGAAGGAATATACATTTCAAATACTATTAAATAAACTGTACCATTATCATACTGAATATATACAACATCATGGTATTCTTTTGAATTTTTATCAACCATCTCAAATTTATAACCTTTTAAATCATCATATAAAGTTTCTACTTCTTTAGATATTTCATATTTTTCAGAATGTTCTTCTTTATAATATTGTAAGAAATCATCAAGACTTATATTATCTTTAAGTTCAAATTCCTGAAGTAATACACTCATTTCAGAATTATTATAATAATCATAACTTTCAGATTCATCATGTTTTTTTAAATCCTCCGGTAATGTAATTGTTATATCTTTATACTTATAATCTTTTAGTTCTACATCAGAAGGAATAATTAAAATAAGTAAAAGCATAACTAATAGAGTTGCTAAAACTGTAAATATAACAATTTTGATAGTTTTTTTAGTAAAATTCTTTTTACCTTTTTTAGGATTTTCTATTGCCTCTTCATCTAAATAACATTTATTAAAATTGTTTACAACAATTCCTCTTTTTTCCATTTCATTTACAAATGATATGTTATTTTTGTATTTTAAACTAGTTAATAAAACACTTTTTGGTATTGCATTTTTTTTACATTTTGCATCATATTTATTAAATACATCTCTTAAACATTCTATTTGATCATCGAATGTTTTTGCAAGTATATCATCGGCATCATCACTAACATCATATACTTCACTATTAATACTTTTTAAAATTCCACTTATTCCAAGTAATGTAAATACTATTGAAATAAAGTAATCTTTTATTATTCCTGACACAAAATTGTTTATAGTATATAATGTTTTAAACATTTCTAAATCAAAACCATATCCCTCTTTTAAAAGAAGAAAGAATGGTATTATAACAAATGTAGCAATTGTTACTGATAATAATGATATTATTAATATTATTGTTGGTGTCTTTTTGTCTACTTTTCCTCCAAATAATTTATAAAAAAGTAATGCCCCTGTTCCTATAATAAATGCTAGTAATGATAGCATATAACCACCATATACATAAACTAATACCCAAGGTAAACTAAATAGTATTGACCCTATAAATGCTCCTAAAATTCCTTTTATTTTCATGTTTTTATCTCCTACTTATAATATTCTTTTTATAATTCTATTTGTTTCATTTTTTAAATCATCTTTTAATATATAGTCTATAAATCCATCTTTTATATAATGATTTTTTATATGTTCTTTATCATTATCTAACATTATTATACATGGTATATTTAT
>CAKPJE010000072.1 GCA_934162555.1 uncultured Bacilli bacterium
TAATTCTTCACTTATTACAAGTTCTTTAGTTTCTATTGTCATAACTCATCACTTATCCTTTCTTAAATAACAAAAAAACTAACTATTTCTAGTTAGCATTTATTACTCTCGAATCAAAGTGTTCGAGTTTCCTATCAATCTGGAGCACATAGTGGGGTTCGAACCCACGCATAACGGAACCACAATCCGCCGTGTTAACCACTTCACCATACGTGCTATCATATAATCCTTTCGGGTTACATGCTATATTTTATCAGTTTTTAAGAACTATTGCAAGTCCTTTTAAACAAAAATATCAATATTATACCAATTTTACAATAAAGTATTTCTTTTTACCCTTTCTAACAACCAAAGTATCTCCATTAATTGCCATATCTTCACCAACAAAAATACTATTATCATTAATTTTCTTTTCATTAATAGTAATAGATGAACTTTCAACAAATTCACGTGCCTCTCTCTTAGATGAACAAATACCAGTATTAACTAGAAAATCAATAATAGATAAATCCTTTTGACTAGTAACATGAGGCATATTTTTAAACACAAGTTCAAGTTCTTCACTACTCAAATCATTAACCTTACCACTAAATAAAGTCTCACTCAATTTAACAGCTTTCTCATATTCATCCTTGCCATGTAAATCAGTAATTATCTCTCTTGCCAAAGCCTTATGAGCAAGTCTTTTTTCAGGCTCTAAATTATTAGATTTTTCTAACTCTTCTATCTCTTCCCTACTCAAAAAAGTAAAAATCTTCAAGTAACTAATAACCATAGAATCATCAACATTAACCAAATATTGGTATAACTCATAGCTAGAAGTCAAATTCTTTTCAAGCCATAAAGCATTACCCTCTGATTTACCAAATTTATTACCATATTTATCCAAAACTAAAGGCATAGTAAACCCATAAGCTTCTTTTCCCTCAATCTTTTTAATCAACTCTAAACCAGTAGTAATATTACCCCATTGATCAGATCCCTCAGCTTGTAAAACACAATTTTTCTCTCTAAACAAATGTAAAAAATCATAACCCTGTATCAAAGTATAAGCGAATTCAGCAAAAGTAATACCCGACTCTAATCTTCTATTAATAATATCTTTATTAAGCATATAATTAACATTAATATATTTACCAACATCTCTCAAAAAATCTAAAAAACTAAAATCTTTTATCCAATCATAATTATTAACAATCTCAGCTTTACCATCAAAAATTCTAGAAACTTGATTCTTAATTCCCTCAATATTATTTAAAACAGTTTCCTTAGAAATAATATCTCTTTCACCACTAGGTCTAGGATCACCGATTAAACCAGTCGCACCACCAACAAGTAATATTGGATGATGTCCAGCTTTAGCAAGTCTTTTAGCAGTAACCAAAGAAGAATAATGTCCTAAATGTAAAGAAGGAGCAGTAGGATCAGTTCCCCAATAAAAAGTCAATTTTTCATTATTAAGTTTATCTCTCAATTCATCACTAGAAACATCTTTTACAAGACCTCTCCAAATAAGTTCATCATATAAATTCATTATTCATCACCTTTCAAAAAATCTATATTACTAACACCAATTCTTGTAACGCCCTTTTGAATTAAAGCATCTACCATGTCAATACTTCTAATACCACCACTAGCTTTAATCTCCAAAATATCATTCTTATGAGCATTAATAATATCAATATCATCTAAACTAACACCTCTAGTACCATAACCAGTTGATGTCTTAATAAAATTAACATAAGTATCATTACAAATTTCTGTAATTTTACCAATCTCTTCATCAGTTAAATAACAAGTTTCAATTATGACCTTTAAAACCTTACCATCAACAGCAGCCATAATATCCTCAATCTCATTTCTAACATAATCATAATCACCATTTTTTAAAGCACCAATATTAATAACCATATCAATTTCATCAGCACCATCTTCAACAGCAATCAAAGCTTCCATTTCCTTAGTGCGAACAGTATTAGCGCCCAAAGGAAAACCAACAACAGTACCAACATTAACAGTAGTACCATCTAGTAATTCTTTTGCCAAACTAACATAACAAGGATTAACACAAACAGATGTAAAATGATATTTAATAGCATCATTACATAAATTTTTAATATCATCAATAGTAGCATCGGCTTTTAAATTAGTATAATCAATATACTCAGCATATTTCATAAAATAACCTCCTTAAAAAATAAAAACATTACAATTATAAGGGCGAATATCCGCGGTACCACCTTATTTTGTAATGTTTATTACCTCATTATCTTAACGCGATTAACGATTTCAATTCAAGAACTGTAATTCATTTTATTAAATCTGATTAGTTTTCATCAAAGCACTAATTTTCTCTTTTCCATTAATAAAACTACTTTATTTCCATCACAATTAAACAACAATATATTATCAATATATTTCAATAATGTCAATTTTCTTCATGTATTTTTTCAATTATATTTTCAATTTTTTTACCATAAGCAATAGATTCATCATAAACAAACTCTAACTCTGGCATATGTCTAATATCAATACAATCACATAATTTACTTCTTAAAAATCCACTAGCATTATTTAAAGCCTTTAAAGTTGAATCTTTTTTTTCTTCATCAAATACAGTAACATATACTTTCGCAAACGATAAATCATTAGTTACTTTACAAGCAGTAACAGTTACAAAATGAATATCAGGATCTTTTACCTCATTAGCAAGTAAATAAGATATTTCCTTTACCATAGCACTTTCAATTCTCTCTATTTTAATACTCATCTTTTTACCTCTACCATCTCATATGCTTCAATAACATCGCCTACTTTAATATCACTGTAATTATTTAAAGTAATACCACATTCAAGACCTTTTTTAACTTCTTTAACAGCATCTTTTTCTCTCTGTAAAGAACCAATTTCACCATTATATACTACAACACCATCTCTTATTAATCTAGCTTTAGCATCCTTTTTAACAATACCATCAGTTATATAAGAGCCAGCAATAGTTCCAACTTTAGAAAATTTAAACAATTGCTTTACAGTAGCTTCACCAATTATTTTCTCTTCATAAACAGGCTCTAGCATACCCTTTAATGCATCAGTCATTTCCTCTACAGCTTTATAAATAATATCATATAGTCTTATTTCAACACCTTGTTCTTTAGCATAGTCCTTGATTTGATTACTTGGTCTTACATTAAATCCAACAATTATAGCATTTGATGCCTTAGCAAGTACTATATCACTTTCTGTAATTGCACCAACAGAACTTCTAATAACACGAACTTTAACATTTTCAACTTCAATTTTTTCTAAAGAATTCTTAACAGCTTCCGCAGAACCATTTACATCAGCTTTAATTATTACTTTAACTTCCTTTACACCCTCTTGAACACGGGCGAATAAATCATCTAAAGTAACAGCTTTTGAGCCCTTACTAGCATTTAATTTTTGAATTTCTTTTCTTTTTTCACTAACTTGTTTAGCTTCTTTTTCAGTTTCGAAAGCCATAAACTTATCGCCAGCAGAAGGCACATCATTAATACCAGTTATTTCAACAGGAGTACTTGGCATTGCTGAAACAATTTCCATTCCCTTATCGTTTTTAAGACTTCTTACTTTACCAAAAGATGTACCAACAACTATAGGATCACCTATTCTTAATGTACCATTTTGGATTAGAACAGTTACAACAGGTCCTAAATGTTTATCAAGTCTTGATTCAATAACAGAACCAACAGCATACCTATTTGGATTTGCTTTATAAGATTCAAGTTCTGCAACTAATAAAATATTATCAAGTAAACTATCAATACCTATACCATTTTTAGCAGATATTTGATTAAATAAAGTATCTCCACCCCAAGTATCAGGAGTTAAACCATACTCAGCAAGTTCTTGCATAACCCTATCAGGATTAGCGCCTGGTTTATCAATTTTATTAATTGCAACAATTATAGGAACACCAGCTGCTTTAGCATGATCAATCGCTTCCTTAGTTTGTGGCATAACACCATCATCAGCAGCAACAATAATTATAACAATATCAGTTATTTTAGCGCCTCTACTTCTCATTTCTGTAAAAGCAGCATGTCCTGGAGTATCAATAAATGTAATATAATCATCTTTATATTTTACTTGATAAGCAGAAATATTTTGTGTAATACCTCCTGCTTCTCCTGATGCAACATCTGTTTTTCTAATAGTATCCAAAAGAGTTGTTTTGCCATGATCAACATGTCCCATTATAGTTACAACAGGGGCTCTTTTAACCATATCTTCTTCACTATCAACAATTTCATATTCTTCAAAATTACTAACATCTTGAGCTTCAGCACGCTTTAATTCTTTTTTATAATCTAAAACAAGTATTTCAGCATTTTCAAAACTGATACTATTATTTAATGTAGCCATCATTCCTAAATTAAATAATTTTTTAACAAGTTCAGTGCCACTTACACCAATAGCATTAGCAAGTTCATTAATTGTCATATTTTCCTTATATAAGACAACCTTTTCCCCAGCATCCTTATTAGTCATTAGCTTATTTTTATTTTTATACATTTCTTTTTTCTTATTTAAGAAATCTTTTTTATTTGGCACTTCTTTTTGTTTTTTAACTCTTTCTTTTTTAACAACATTATCAACATTTATCTTTGTTTGTTCAGCCATTTCTTCAGCACGATCTTCTAATTCTTCAATATCATCATTTTGAAAACAAGCATCAAGCTCTGTAATAGCTTCATCATCTAATAAATCATCTTCATTATTAGCAGAAATACCAAACTCCTTACATTTTTTAATTACTGCATCTACTGTTTTATTCATATCTTGTGCATATTCTAAGACAGTCATCATAGTAACCACTCCTTTCTTAAAGTTCTATTTCAATTTTTTTATTTTTTACTTCATATTCTCTATATTTTACACCACAAGTATCAAGTATTTTTTTAGATACTTTTATACCATCTGTATCTTTATATTTATCTGATAAATATATAACTTCTTTTATACCAGCTTGCACAATTGCTTTTGCACATTCATTACAAGGAAAAAGTGTAACATATACTCTACATCCTTTAACAATACTAGGAGAATTAAGTATTGCATTTAATTCTGAATGACAAACATAAGCATACTTTGTATTTTGAAAATCTCCTTCACGCTCCCATGGCATCTCATCATCATTATAACCAGTTGGACTACCATTATAGCCTGTTGATATAATTTTATTATCAGAATTTACTATACAAGCTCCAACAGTAGTAGAAGGATCTTTACTCCTCATTGAAGCAAGAATTGCAACTCCCATAAAATATTCATCCCATGAAATATAGTCTTTTCTCTTCATTATTCACCAACAAGCCTTTTCATTTCTTCATACACCTCATTTGGTACAACAACTTCTAATTGTTTATCTAAAATTTTATTGTTCATAGCTTTTTCTATAACTGTAAGATCTTTTTTTACATAAGCACCGCGTCCATTCATCTTACC
>CAKPJE010000073.1 GCA_934162555.1 uncultured Bacilli bacterium
GCCTTAAATAATGCCTTCAAATATGACAAAAAAGTAGTCGTTGAAAAATATATAACAGCAAGAGAACTTGAAATCGGCATTATAAATAATAATGGCATTATTACATCAAGTGTTGGCGAAATAAAAAGCAATGGCTTTTATGATTATGAATCAAAATATATAAAAAACACAGAAGTAATAATTAATACTAATCTAAAAAAAGAAACAATTTTAAAAATAAAAGAAACAGCACGAAATGTATTTAAAATACTAGAATGTAGTGACTTTGCAAGATGTGATTTTCTATATGATGAATATAATGATGAATTATACTTTAATGAAATAAATACCATACCTGGATTTACAGAAATAAGTATGTTTCCCAAACTATTTATTAATGATGGTTACACATATACCGAAATAATAGACATACTTATAAAGAGTGCAAAAAAGCGTTTTAAATAACGCTTCCTAACTAAAATGGCGTTTTAACTAACGCCTTTTTAAATGGCAATATATTATCCTTAACAGCACTAACCTTTTGAAGATATATATCTTCATAAGGAACATCAACAAGTGGCTTATCAGGTACTTTTTCTAATTTTTCAATCAAATAAATCAAATAATCCCTAGTTAAACTACAAGTATTCTCAAGTAAAATATCCCCAATTAAATCCTTATAAAACTTATAAAATCTTATATTCTCAGCCGATTTATTTTGAAACATATTATATTTATTTAAACTATAAAGCATAAAAAGTTCATACAATGACTTCTTAGTACCATCTTCATTATATTCTAATTTTAAAATCGGATAAATCTTAATCAAAGATTTAATATCATTTTTATCATGCAATATATCAAACAAAACCTCTAATTCATATTTTAAACCATTATAAACTCTAGTATTTAAAGACCTTGAAATATAATAACTCTTTAAATTACTTAAACATTTAGATAAATAAGGAATCTTTTTTGTCTTATCAAAATAAAATTTCATTGCTTCCAAAGTTCCCTTAATAAAAGCCTCAACCTCAATACTTATACGATTATAATTATCGTTATAATATTTAGGATATCTTACAATTATTATTTCCTCTTTTACCTGTTTTAATCTATTATAATCACAAACATCCAAATATAATTCATGAGCCTGTTTTTCATGGGTCAACTCATGAAATAAAGTATCAAAAATTTGAAAACTCTTATTAAAACTATTACTCAAATTTTTAGGACTTAAAATAATTGCACTATCATTTCTTGTCCCAGCATGACAAATATTAGCAATCTTAACCACATTAGAATTAACCATCTTACTAAAATAGCGCCCAAATATTATTTCAAAATAAGTTTCGTTAATTTCCAAATCAGGGTTTTTAGTTAAATAAGACATAATATTATAAATATCAATATTTTTGCCTATCTCTCCATCTTTTATTTCTTCCTTAAGTTCTTCTACTACTTCATTAGTTTCATGATTATATAAAGTATTTTCAACTAATTTTTCTATTTTTTCTAAAGAAACATTACAATCATAAACACTATAAATAAGTAATCTTTTATAATCAGATAAATTAACAGTATCAAAAATTTGATCAAGTTCACTTTTTTTAATTTTATCTTTAAAAGTTCTAAAAACCCTAACAACATTAATTTCCTTAACAATATTAGGACTAAGCAAAAAATAAATATAAGATTTATTATCATAAGCCAAAGATACAGCAAAATCTAACTCTTTATTTGTAAACCTATCAGTAATATCAGGATTTTTTAAATAATCTTGAAATTCTACAGCATTTTGTCCAAGCATTACAAGTAAAGTACCAACCTCTATCTTATTAAATAATTCTGGATTATCTAGTATTATTTTTAATATATTTATATTTCTCTTATTCTCATATATAATTTCATCTAAATCTTTTGCTAAAACATTCGCAGAAAAAGCATAACTTTTGATTAATTCTTCTTTTTTAGAAATTTTATAATATAAAGAATATAAAAATTCTGGATAAATACTAAAAAGAGTTTCCCCTCTTAAAGTTTTTAAAATTTCAATTACCTCATCATCAGAAACTAACAAAATAGTATATAGTAATTCTTCTTCATCCAAAATATCATAGTCTTTTGTCTCATAAAACTCTTCTATTTCATCAGGTAATACTTTATTTTTTAAAAAATCTCTAACTTCTTCATCATTAATAAAAGGTAATAATGGTGTATAATTATTTTCTTCTTCAAGAATACTAAATATATCATCTCGCAAAATTAAACTTTTTAATATTTTTCTATCCTTTATATTTTCAATAATTGCCCCAATATAATCATATTTTTTTAAAAACAATACTACATTTTTATTAGTCAAATAATTATATATATCTTTTGAAGAACATTTAATAATATATCCGTATAATTCATTTTGAGAAATAATTTTATAAAAATTATCATCATTTAGAAAAAACTTTTTTATATAACTACTCACACTTTTAAATAAATCAAATACATCACTAGGCTTAACATTATCATCGTGCAAAAGATTTTTAATTCTTTCCTCATAATTACTTTCCAAATCAGCCATACTTTCTCCCCCAATGCCAAATATTTTAACACTTTTCTTTTAAATTTGCAAAAAAAAGAAGCTTAGTTTTTCTTAGCATCTTCTTTTTTTCTTAATTCAGTATTTAGAATTCTTTTTCTCATTCTTATATTATGAGGTGTAACCTCTACAAATTCATCAAAATTGATATAATCTAAAGCATATTCAAGTGTAATTGGTCTAGGCCTTTTTAATACAACAGTATGATCTTTAGATGAAGATCTAGTGTTTGTTAAATTTTTACCCTTAACAACATTAACAGCTAAATCATTATCTCTATTACATTCACCAACAATCATACCTTCATAAACTTCAACACCTGGTTCAATAAACATAACACCACGATCTTCAAGTTGTCCTAAAGCATAAGCAGTTGATTTACCATTTTCCATAGAAACAAGTACACCAAGTGGTCTTTCACCTACTTCAACATCTTCTACTTTAGCATACTCTTTAAATGTATGATTCATAATACCATAACCTTTAGTTAAAGTCATAAAATCAGTAGCAAAACCAATTAATCCTCTTGAAGGAATTGTATATGTTAATCTAACTAATCCATTGTAATTAGACATATTTTCCATATTACCACCACGATTAGCAAGTTCTTCAATAACATTACCTACACATGATTCATTAACTTCAAGTTGTAACTCTTCATATGGTTCACATTTAACACCATCAATTTCCTTAATTATAACAACTGGTTTAGAAACTTGAACCTCAAACCCTTCACGACGCATATTTTCAATTAATATACCTAAATGTAGTTCTCCTCTACCAGATACAACCCAACTTTCAGCATCATTTGGTTCAACTTTTAAGGAAACATCTTTTTCTGTTTCTTTTATTAGTCTTTCTTCAATTTTACGTGCAGTTAATTGTTTACCATCTTGTCCAGCCATTGGACTTGTATTAACACCAATTGTAATTTGCATAGTAGGTTCATCAATTCTTAGTTTTGGTAAAGCTTCTTCTAAACCAACAGTACAAACTGTTTCTCCAACTTCAATATCTGGTAAACCTGAAATAGCAACTATTTCACCAGCTGATGCTTCATCTATTTCAACTTTCTTTAGACCTTTGAAACCAAATAATTTAGCAATTCTAAATTGTTTTTTACTACCATCTAATCTAATACAAGAAACCATTTCTCCAACTTTAGCAGTTCCTCTTTTAACAAGTCCTATACCAATTCTTCCAACGTAATCATTGTAATCAATTAAAGCAGGTTGAAATTGAAATCCACCTTCTAAACTAACTCTTGGATCTGGTACAGTATTTATAACAGCATCAAGTATTGGTTCCATTGTAGGTTTTTGATTTTCAAGACCTATTTCAGTACTACTAGTACCATTAATAGCAGAAGCATAAATTACTGGGAACTCTAATTGTTCAATATCAGCACCTAATTCAATAAATAAATCTAATACTTCATCAACAACTTCTTTTGGTCTAGCAGTTGGTTTATCTATTTTATTAACTACAACAACAGGAGTAACACCAGCAGCTAAAGCTTTTTTCAAAACGAATCTAGTTTGTGGCATTGTACCTTCATAAGCATCAACAACTAAGATAACACCATCAACCATATTCATAATTCTTTCAACTTCACCACCAAAATCGGCATGTCCTGGAGTATCTAGAATATTGATTGTATAGCCTTTATATTCAATTGATGTTGTTTTAGCAAGTATTGTAATACCTCTTTCTCTTTCAATATCATTAGAATCCATTACTCTTTCTTGTACTTCTTCGTTTGCTCTAAAAGTATTAGCAGAAGCAAGTAATTTATCAACTAATGTTGTCTTACCATGGTCAACATGGGCTATTATTGCTATATTTTTAATTTTTTTCATATTCATCCCTCTTTTTAGTACTTTGGTATTATAGCACATTTTTAACACTTGTCAAACTATTTTTTTTATTTTTTTTAACACTTTTTGAATTTTTATTAAATAAATCAACTATTTGAGCACCATGTGTTTTTAATTTTATTGAAGATAATATTTTTGAATTTTTTAATTCTTCTATTGTTTTGGGTTTTAATTCAATCAATTCATCAAGTTCATCATTAGTAAAAACATAATATGCCGGAATATTTAACTCTTTAGACCTTTCTTTTCTAAATTCTATTAATTTATTTTTTAATTCATCTACTTTATCAACATTTTTGTTGATAAAATTATTTAATCCAAATTTATTCTTATAATATTCATAATAATTTTCTTCATCTTTAAAAGAAATGTCAATATATGATTGAGCAGTCCTTTCCATTACTTTTTGAGAATCAATAACATCATCAGATCTTCTATTTGCAAAATCACTCTCTAATTTTCTTACTAAAGCATCTGCTCTAAGTACTTTTGATTTAATCTCTTTAGGAGCTTTACTAGTATTAAGGATTGTTTCCGGATTAGCTGCAACTACTAATGTTCTTCTATAATAATTGAACCAACTAGAAGCAATCAATTTTGTAAATTTTGAAGCATTACTTACCCATATCTTTCTAAGAACTTCCCTTTGAGCTTCAACCTGTCTTAATGGTGAATACATCCCCTTACGTACTTTTTTACCTTTTATAGTATATTCATTAATAAAATCGCCATTTTCATTTACCGTTATATTACCAACTAAATTTTTACACTCAACAAGATAAATATATATAGGCGTGATTATTATATAATCAATCTGCGCTGTTAAATTATCATATTTTAATTTTATATCTCTTAAAACATACATTCCTATATTAGATTTTTCTAATTGATAAGCAATTTCATTTTCGCCAGCTAATCCCTTTTTTACAATATACATTTCTGTTTGTAAATCCTCACTATTTGGGTATTCCTCATTTAACTTTTTTAAAGCATCATAC
>CAKPJE010000074.1 GCA_934162555.1 uncultured Bacilli bacterium
GACATACATTAGGATAAATAGATTTTCTGAAAATTCTATTTTTTTCATTAGTAATAATATAATTACGGTTACGATTGTAGTTATTATGAATATTAATCCTCCCATTGTTGGGATACCGTTTTTTTTCTTATGTTTTTCTTGTAAGTATATACTTACTGATTGTCCTATATGAAATTTTTTTAGGATTGGGATTAGTATTAGTCCTAAGATTATTGCTAGTGTAAATCCAATCATCATTGCCATTGTTGCTTTTGCTAGTATTAACATATAATCATCTCCTATCTAATTATATATTGTTTTATTTTGTATTGCAAGAAAAAAATAGATATATAATCTATTATTTGCAAATTTCGAATATTTTATTTAAGTCATCGATAACAATAAATTCACTTTGTTTTGGTTTAGTAGAAAATTTGATACCAATTCCACCTTCGCTTTTCCATTCTACTAAGTTACTTGTATAGTCATCTACCAATATAGCATCTTTGGTATGAACCATTTTGGTTTTTGATATTGCTTTTGGGACCGGAATAACAGTTATATCATCATAAAACTTTCTGATAAATTTTACTTTTTCTATTGCTTCTTCTAAAGAATTAACGTGAGTTAAAATAGCAACATTAAATTTTTGAGAATCGTTTAATTTTTTTACTTTTTCTATCGCTCCATTAATTTCATCAGTTTCTGAGAGCAATTGTTTCCAATCGATGCATTTATAAAATTTACTTACTGCTTCATTGTCTTTCTTGTCGATATTTTCTTCTTCCATCATTTGATATGTTTTATTTATTGTGTCCATTATTACACCATCAAAATCGATATATAAATTTTTCATGAGTCCACCTTCTTTTTATGTATTATATCATAATAATATGCTTTTTCAAAAAAAATAGTATTGTTTTATATTTATTATTTTTCATCTATAACTGGCATTTCTTTATCAAAAGTTACAATATTATATTGTTTGATATTTTGACTTTGACATAGTTCTCTATATTTGTCATCCCATGATAGTCTGTAAGCATTTTCTATTTGAAGGCCTAGTTTTTTAACCCATTTTTCTACTGTTTTCTTACTATCATTTTTACTTTCAATTTCTAGTGCCAAACCAAATGGGTATTCATCTAAAGCAATTTCGATTTCTTCATTTTCAAAAACATTTCTATATCTTTCATAGCTTTCTATCAATTTAAAATGCATAACTTGCTCAACTATATAAATAAAATTGTCGTAATTGTCTATGTATACTTCTTTTTCTTCTTCACTATTAACATTCCCTTTAGTTGTATCTTTTAATCTTCGTTTCCAACTTAATTTAGATATTACTTGGTTTTGGTTTTTAGAGATTCTTACTCTAAATCTTCCATCTATTTCTTTGTTATAAAAACTATATTTTTCACATGCATGATCATATTGACTTGTTTTTTCATATGTCCTTGGTTTTTGTTTCAATTCTGTGAACACTTTTAATTTTTCAATTAGATTTTTTAGTTCTTTACTATTATAATAAAATCTCACTTCGTATTCCATAGCTACTCCTTATAATTTTATGTTATATTTTTTATATCAACATGTCAATAAAAAGTTCAAAAAAAAGTGCTTTTTAAACACTTTTATTTTTTAAAATTCTATATTTTTTATTTAATATAATGATTATTATAGTTAAAGTTAAAATAACTGCTATTAATATTCCTATTACAATATATAAATTACCAACTGTTGGTACTTCATTTAAATGAATAGTATAAGTCATTTCATTTCCATTTGTATCGCCAATTACTTTTATTTTTATGTCATTAGGATTACTTTTTAAATTACTATTTCCAAATATATTTACTTTAGATGTTTTATTTAATTCATAACCAAAATCTAAAGAATTGACATTTTTATCAAAATTAATTGTATATTCATAGATATTAGGATCAAACGAAGGCATTAGTTCATAACCATATATTTTTAAATCTTTTAAAACTGCTTCTTCTTCATTTAGTCTTTTAATATTATAAACATACTCACTTTTCAAACCATTTTCTGCTACTACTTCAATTGTATATCTATTATCCCCTACTTTTAAATCTATTTCTTCTTTAGCATTATAGGTAGCTTTTAAATCATTTGTTTTTGCTTCTACTAAAATACTTTTTACATCGTATGGTACAGTTATATTATAATTATATTGTGTCATCACAAAATCATAAGGAACTGTTTTTAAATCATCTTTATTTTTTAAAACAACATTTTTTAAGCTTGAATCTCCTGATCTTTCATCAGCTGCTCTTATAACTGTTAAATAATATTTTCTTTCACTTCCTGATTCTGCTTTACTTGTAATAATAAATTTATTTTCACCTGTAACTAAATATTGATTTCCTCTGCCTGTTAGAATACATTTTTCTTCACATGATGCACCTATATTTATGTTACTTACATTATAATCAACATATACTACATAGCTATTAATTTCTTTATCAAAATCAGGCATTAATTTTCCTTTATTTACATTTAATGATTTTAAATAGCTATTATCATTTAAACCATTTATATGATAATCTAAAGTATTAGTAATTGCCTTACCACATACATTTCCACTGTAACAAATTAAGTCGTGTTCACCTGTTTCTAAGTAAATACTTGTATCTTGTTGTGCAACATTTTCTTTTACTTTGAATTTAATTGATGCAATTAAATATTCTTTATTTTCTTCTAAAACTTCATAATTTTCACTTGGGAAGCTGTAATTATATATAAGTAATTGGTTTTTAGTTTCTGTTACATATGGTGTATAACCACTTATTGAGTTCAAAATCCATTTACCATCATTTCCAATAAAACCATTATTTGTTTCAGAAACAATACCAAAGATATAACTGTTATATCTTATCATTGCAGTTCCTTCTTTAGGGCTTAATTCATCACAATTTGAATTACATTTTATGATGTAATCAATAGTAATTATATCTCCTGGATTTAAATTTTTATTTTCTGTTTTATATTTTAATTCTGTTGTTATTGGTGCGAGTGCATATACATTTAAACTACATAATAATAGAGTTACAAAAAGAATTAGTTTTTTCATATTTACCTACCTTCTATTTTAGTATAGCACATTTGAAGTTTAAAAAAAAGATGTTTTCACACCTTTATTTTGATAATGCTTCAACTAGTTCAGCTTTTTTCATTGAAGAAAACCCTTCAATATTTGCTTTTTTAGCTAATTCTTTTAATTCAGCTACTGTTAATTTAGAAAAGTCTTTAGTTTCTTCTTTTGTTTCTTTTTTAGTTTCTTTTACTTCTACTGTTTTACCTTCTAAAGCAGCTTTAGCTGTATTAACTAAATTTGTAAATGCTTTTGGATCAGCAATTGCAACTTCTGAAAGCATTTTTCTATTAACTTCAACACCTGCTTTAGCTAGTCCATTTATGAATTTAGAATAACTGATGTCATTTTGACGGCAAGCAGCATTAATTCTTGTAATCCATAATTTTCTAAAATCTCTTTTCTTTTGTCTTCTATCTCTGTAAGCATAACTTAATGAATGCATTACTTGTTCTTTGGCTGTTCTGTATAAACGATGTTTAGAACCAAAATATCCTTTTGCTTCGTTTAAAACTTTTTTACGACGAGCAGCATGAATTGTTCCACCTTTAACTCTTGGCATATTTCTTCCTCCTTATTTTACTATTAAACTCTTTATTCTTTTTAAATCTGTTTTATCTAAAGCAGATCCATTAGCGCAACTTCTACTAAAACTCGCTGGTTTTTTACCAGTATTATGTCTACTTCCTGGTTTTCCAATTTTAATAGAGCCACTTTGTCTGATGTTTAGAACTTTTTTTGTTCCTTTATGTGTTTTTAATTTTGGCATAAAATCCTCCTATTTTTCTTTTTTGGGTGCTAGAATCATAGTCATTGTACGAGCTTCTAAGATTGGTTTTTGTTCAACTTGTGAACAACTTTCTAAAGCTTCTGCAAATCTTAATAAAACTTTTAGACCTAAATCAGTATGTGCCATTTCTCTTCCTCTAAAGCGAATTGATGCTTTTACTTTATGTCCTTTTTCTAGATACTTAGACGCTTGTTTTACTTTTGTATCAAAGTCATGAACATCAATTGTAACAGATAAACGATACTCTTTTAATTCAAGGTTAGTTTCTCTTTGTTTTTTTAGATTTTCTTTATTTTTTTTCTTGTTTTCATACTTAAATTTGTTATAATCCATTATTTTACATACCGGTGGATTACTGTTTGGATTGATTAGTACTAAATCAAATCCAGCATATGATGCTAATGTTAATGCATCTTTAAGTATTTTGGTTCCTAATTGTTCACCCTTTGGTCCAATAACCATTACTTCTTTTGCTCTTATTTGTTCATTGATAAACAAATTTTTTTCTTTATTTGCGATACCCGACACCTCCAACATAAAAAAAGTGGTTTTAAATATCCACTTTAAAAAGACTTAACAAAGCTTTTTACCTATTACTATTATAATCAGGTGAGAAAATGGATATTTCTTCTTTCTTTTTTTAAATTTCTATCTTATTATACTTATTTAATATATGTTTGTCAACTTATTTTATTCTATTTTTCATCAATTACTACAATTTTTTTATCTTCGCCATTTTTTATTTTAATTTTTTCGTATGAAAAATTAGTCCATACATCTATAAAGCAGTCTATTAGGAAGAAGATTCCTAGTATTCTTATTAATAGTTTGGCTGCATCAAATGGGTTCATGATTACTACTATACCAAAAACTATAAATAGTATTGATACTACTAAGTCTACCCACCATTCATCATATTTCATTTTTTTTAAATCGACGGCATGTTTTAATTTTTCAAAGGCATCCATTAATATTATCATTCCTGCTACAAATGGGATTATTGATACTAATACTTCTGGATTGCAGATTAAGAATACTCCGCATATTATTGGTACTATTCCTACTGTTAAGCTATATTTTGAATATGTTGTTACTTTATTGTTAGATAAATACCTTACAATATAATCTATTCCAAATAGCATTAATAGTCCGCCTATTATATAATTTATTATGTCATTTACTGTTCCTGGGAATATTACCATTAATAAACCTAAAATAAAATACACGATTGGCAAAAAATAATTAAATGTTTTTACTTTTTCTATAACTTTCATATACATCTTCCTTAACTAAATTAATTATATATCAAAGTAATCAAAAAGTCTAGTATAAACTAAACTTTTAACCTTCATAAGAGTATTCTGTTTTAGAGCGACAATCACTTGATGTGCATGTTCCAATTGTCCAGTCTGTCCAAGTTTCACATCCGCATTTTTTAGTTCGGCATGTGTAATAACCACTTTTACAACTGTTATGTCCATAATAACAAGAACTGCAATTACAATCATAAACAAATTCATTTGTGTTTGACATCATGTGTGTTGTGGTGCAT
>CAKPJE010000075.1 GCA_934162555.1 uncultured Bacilli bacterium
AACAAGTCTTGCATAGAATTTTTGGTTTGTTTCTTCATAATCTTTTCTACCAATACGTTCATTTTCAAAATCATTAAATACAGAATCAAAATAATCATTTAATACTTTTAATTCAAATAAATTATCTTCAAGATTTAACATCTTTGTTCTCTCTAGGCAATCTTTAATTTTTTTATTAGCTTCATCAATATTATATTCAATATTTAAATAATCTAAAGGATATCCCATTTCCTTCATTTTCTTATAATTTTCAGTAACATCTCTTATTTTTGAAGGCAAAACTTTTTTAATAAGTAACATAATAGAAGGTACTTCATTAATAACAACTTCCATATGTTTAAGCATTTCATCAATACTCTTAATAATTTTATTTACTTCGGTATAATCATTATTCTCCATTACCTTTTCAAAATTTTCAAATTGAGAAGCAATATTTTCAAACTGAAATTTAATAGTATCAACAATTTCTCCATAACTATTATAATTATCATTAAATTTCTGGTACAATTCTCTATATCTTTGTTTCATTGAAATAATAATAGACCTATTCTTTTCTTCACTACCAGTTATTTCTTTTATTTCATCCAAAAGAACATTAGCTTCCGTTTTAACTTTATAAACTTCCATTTCTAGTTGAGCAAGTTTATATGTAGCAGCTTTAGCATCCAGTTTTTGAAGGGAATAATCCGATTCAATTAACATATCAGTTAAATGTGGTATTTCTGTATTTTTAATATTATCCAGTCTAGTTTTCCATTCTTTATATAAAGCATCAATTTTATCATTTTTCAAAAAAGTTTCAATCTTCGAAAGTTCATTATTAATTGGCATACTATCAATAGTATTCTTTTCAAACTCAAGTTTTTCCAAAGATTTCTTAATTTTTTTATTTTTAATACTTTGAATCATTATTAATGTGCATACAATTAATATACTCGTTACAACCAATGTAGATATCATAATTAAATTAATATTGTTATCCATTTGTTTCACCCATATTCTTCTATATTATGATTATAACACATTTTTTATTGTTTTAATATATTTTTTTAAAATTTTATCTTTTTAGGTTGACTAAGGCCCTAAAAAATAATATAATCATAAGTGCAAACGGACAGCATAATTTGAATTTTATAATGTGTTTATTCCTTTTTGGGTTATTAGTAACAACTGCTGACCATGTGAAAGTATTAAAATAAACACCCTATAATTTGACAGATTGCCTTTGTTTGTAAATTTTACAAGGAGGAAAAAATATGGCAAGATATACTGGTTCAGTTTATCGTAAATCAAGACATTTAGGATTTTCTACACTAGAGACTGGTAAAGAATTAGCAAGAAGACCTTATGCACCAGGTGCTCATGGTCAAGATCGTGCGAAGAAATTATCTAACTACGGTGTTCAATTAAAAGAAAAACAAAAATTAAGATTTACTTATGGTTTAACTGAAAAACAATTTGAAAAAACATTTGTTGAAGCTGGTAAAATGAAAGGTGTTCATGGTGAAAACTTCTTAAGATTACTTGAAAGTCGTTTAGACAATATGGTATATCGTATTGGTTTTGCAACTACAAGAAGAGCTGCACGTCAATTAGTTAATCATGGACATGTTACCGTAAATGGTAAAAAAGTTGATATTCCATCTTACAGATGTGTACCTGGCGATGTTATTGCTATCAAAGAACAATCATTAAATCACCCTGCTATTAAAGCTGCTTTAGAAGCCAAATTAAAAAGGGTTGAATTTGTTACATTTGATGAAAATAAAATGGCTGGTACATATGTAAGATATCCAGAACGTTCTGAATTAAATATGGATATTAACGAATCATTAATTGTTGAATATTACAACAGATAGGAAGTACTTTGGTACTTTCTTTTTTTAAACGAAAGGAAAAATTATGGAAAACAAAAATATAGTAAGTTTTATGAGTATTTATAAGTGCGTTTTAAAAGATTTTTCACTTGATGATAATAAATATATTATAGATGTCTTTTACAAAGATGGTATTTTTAATTTAAATATCTATAATGAAACAAAAAAAATCAATGCTTTTCATAAAAGTATGATTTTAAGTTTAAAAGATAGTACAAAATTAAAAAATTATATCAGACATGATTTTATTAATAATCATGATATTTATTTGCCTTGTATGTATAGTTTTTATGGAAAAACAACTCATATTATTAAAAATCACAAATTTATTTTAAATATTGATGTTTTAGATAATGAACTTGATGATATGCAAATAGCGCAAAAAAAAGCATTAATAAAAATGCAAAAAAATCCTATTTATTAGTATTATTATAATAATCAAATTCAGATAGCTCATTTAATACCCATTCTAGTTCTTCACTATAATTATTTTCCAATACTTCTTCTATTTCATATATTAATAATTTGATATTGTTATATTTTTCATAGTCTATTTCATTTATTTTTAAAATATCCATTTCAGCTTGTGACAAATATAAGTTTCCTACTTTTTTATGAAAATATTTATTATAGTCGTCCAAATTAATCACCATTTACATTTTATATTATTTTATTATAAAATACAATTGTCTTTTTTAAATTATATAGTTATAATTAAATTAGAGGTGAATATATGCATTTAGCAATTATAATGGATGGTAATGGCAGATATGGTAAAAGTAAATATGGCATACGTAGTTTAGGACATAAGGATGGTGCGGAAAAATTATACGAAATTTGTAAATGGTGTCCAGAATTAAATGTTGATTATCTAACTGTATATGCTTTTTCAACGGAAAACTGGAAAAGAAGTAAAGAAGAAGTAGATTTTTTAATGAAATTGTTTGAAGATATGTTTAATAAATACATAATTGAGAGTAAAGAAAATAACATGAAAATTAATGTAATTGGAGATAGAACTGTATTCAGTAAAAAAATGCAAAATTTAATTGAAAAATCAGAGAAAATAACAAAAGATTGTACTGGGCTTACTCTAAATATTGCTCTAAATTATGGTGGTAGAGATGAAATAGTAAGATGTACAAAAAAAATTATAAAGGAAGGTATTACTCCAGAAGAATTAAATGAAAAAGTATTTTCAAATTATTTGGATACTAGAAATATTCCTGATGTTGATTTAATGATAAGAACTGGTGGCGAATATAGATTAAGTAATTTTTTACTATGGCAACTTAGTTATAGTGAACTATATTTTAGTCCTACCCTATTTCCTGAATTTAGTCAAAAAGAATTAAAAGAAATAATCGATTCATTTAAAAAAAGAGATAGAAGATTTGGAGGAGTTAAAGCTTGAATAAAATTTATTCAAGTTTTTTTATAACAAATTAAAAAAATAGAAATTACTTCTACTTATAACTCAATATAATTGTGTGAACAAGCCCTAATTAATCTATTCATAATTGCTATTCCAAGGCCATCTTTTTTAACACCCTCGATAACAATCAAATCAAAATCAGTATTATCAACTTCTCTTAAAATATGAAAAATATTATGTGAAATTTCATCTAAAGATTCACCCATATTAATAGCATTATTAAAATACTTAATATTGCTGCTCTTACAAACAACCAAAATATTTTTTTCACTCTCAATTTTTTTTACTTCATCAATAAATTTACTATTATCATCACTATATATAAGTAAACATTCCTTATTAGGAGCATAATGTTTATATTTCATACCAGGTGACATAACCTTTTGATTAGAACTAACTTTATTAAATATATTATTATCAAGTTCAACTTCGAAACCATAATTTAAAAAATCCTGTACAGTTATTTTACCGGGTCTTAAAATTCTTACCCTATTATCAATTACTCTAACAACAGTAGACTCTAGACCAATATCAGTTTCACCACCATCAATAATTAAAGCAACTTTATCACCTAATTCATTTTTAATATCATCAATATTAGTCCCACTAGGTTTACCAGAAATATTCGCACTAGGTGCCGCTATAGGAACTTTGGCATATTCAATCAAAGCATGGGCAATTTTATTACTTGGCATTCTAACACCAACAGTATCAAGATTGCAAGAAACATTACTAGGTACAATATCCTTCTTGTTAAGAATAATAGTAAGTGGTCCTGGAAAGAAAATATCCATTAATTTTCTCTCTAAATCATTAATATCATGTGCAATTAAATCAACCATTTCAAAATCAGATACATGTAAAATAAGCGGATTATCTTGTGCTCTACCCTTTGCAATAAAAATATTTTTTACAGCTTCTGCATCTAATCCATTCGCACCAATTCCATAAACTGTTTCAGTTGGAAATATAACAAGTTCACCATTTCTAATAAGATTACCAGCTTCTTTTATGTTTTTTATATCAATACCATTTTTCATATTCATAATATTTGCCATTTTTTCATCACCGAAAAGTATTATATACTATATTTTTTTA
Source organism: uncultured Bacilli bacterium (assembly GCA_934162555.1). Classification (GTDB taxonomy): domain Bacteria; phylum Bacillota_I; class Bacilli_A; order RF39; family UBA660; genus CAG-884. The sequence goes on from CAKPJE010000075.1 coordinate 4,411, forward strand.
TTTTTCAATTGTACATTTAATTTTTTTATGTTAAAATACCATTCAAAGGAGAAAAAGAATGGAAAAAAAATTTACAATTGGGACCCATAATGGTATCTTTCATAGTGATGAAATTGTAGCATGTGGAATACTAAAAATTTTATTTAAAAATGTAAAAGAAGTCGAAATAATAAGATCAAGAGATATAAAGTTATTAAACGAAAAATGTAATATTTTAGTGGATATTGGTGGTGGAAAATTTGATCACCATCAAAAAGGCGGAAACGGAAAAAGAAACAATAATGTTTCATATGCAAGTGCAGGACTAGTTTGGAAAGAATTTGGAGAGTTATTAATTGATAAATTAAGCAATAGTTGTCTAACAAAACAAGAAAGTAAAAAAATATTTAGTATTATTGATAATGAAATAATTGAAAAAGTTGATAAAGAAGATAATGGTGAAAAAATTGAATATCATCCATTCCAATTTATCCAGTATTACTTACCATCATGGAAAGAAAGTAACCCAAATTATGATGATGCTTTTAAAAAGGCATTAGATTGCACAACAGAAATTCTATCTAATTATTGTAATTCAGTTATAAACAAAGAATTAGGTAACAAAGAAATCAAAAAAAGAATAGCTAGTTCAGAAACAAGATATAACAATATTTTGCTTATACCATCTCAAACAATCAATTGGACAGAAATAATAATAGAATACAATTTACTAAATAACGCATCACCAATCGACTTTGTTATTTTTCCATATCCAGCTGGTGGATATGCTTTACAATGTGTTCCACCATCATTAGAAAATAAATTCGGTCAAAGAATAAAATTACCAAATAATTGGTCAGGAGAAACTACACAATTATCTCAAATTACAGGTGTTAAAAGCGCTACATTTTGTCATAAAGGATGTTTCTTTGCAAGAGCAAATAAACTAAATGATGCAATAAAATTATGTATGATTGCAACAAAAATAAATCAAGAAAAAAATATATTAATCAAAAAACCTTAGACCAAA
>CAKPJE010000076.1 GCA_934162555.1 uncultured Bacilli bacterium
GTCAAAGATATTGTGATGTTTTTGGGGTAAAATTAGATTCTTCTAAAGAAAAAATAAAAAAGGCTTATAAACGACTGGCTCTTCTTTATAAGCCTGATGGTGATAAAAGAAATAACATTGAAAAATGGAAAGAAATTAGAAAGGCTTATAATTATTTAATGGGATATAGGAAACACAATTATGGATATAGACGGGTGCATTTACCTTTTGATGATATGCGCAACTCAATATTATTATTAATTGGAAGATATTTAGTGATTTCTATAATATATTATTTAGATGGTAAAAATCTTTCCTTTATAGTCTATGGTTCTTTATTATATGTTTTATTCACTTCGTTTTGTATGATGATTATCCCAACAATTTATTCTTTAATAAATAAAAAAATGTATTTATCACGTTATAAAAAAATTTGCTTATGGAATAGTATAATTTGGTTTATAATAATTACAATAGCATTATTTGATCCTTTAGTAGAATTTGGAGTTGCACATATTATATGGATTAATATTTATTTCTATTATCTTATATATATTTATTACTATATAAATATTTGTTTAATTCCTTACTTTCATAAATGTGTTTATGAAAAGTGTTAATTAATTTTATATATTTTTTAATGAAAAATTTTTACTTTATAACAAAATAAAAAGTTCCTTTTTGGAACTTCTTTTGATCACATCTTTTTAATATAATTTGTACTAATCAAAATCTGATAGTCCATATCCTAGTCTATTTTTGGTATATAAATAGCTGATTTACTGACAATTGAATAACCACATCTTTTACAGCTACACATAACAAAATTCCTGATTTTTATATGTTACTGATATAATTTATTTAAATTCGAGTTTCTTAACATAACTACCAACTTTAGGTTTTCTATGATTTAAATAATTCAAAGCATTAGATTTAATACTACTAATTCTACATATATTATTCAATATTTTTTCTTCTTCTTTGTCAGTTATATTTTTATAACTTAGATATTTCTTATATATAATTGGGCTAACACCCATATTTTTTTTAAATATTTCTGAAAAGTATTCTAAAGAATTAAAACCATTTTTAAAGGCAATACTTAATATATAGTTATCTTCTTTAAAATATGGCAAACTATTATATATTCTAATTGTATTGATGTATTCATGTATTGATATATTTAATTCCTTTTTAAATCTTTTCATTATATATGTTTTATTAAAATAAAATAATACACTCAATTCATCAATGGTAATTTCTTTATTTATATTATTATTTAGATATTCTATAATATTACATACCAAGTCATTTGAAAACATAGTATCACCCACATATTGGTATTATAACACAATTTTTAAATAAAAGCCATTTTTGTTTAAGTGCAATTAAATATAGATGTTATAATGTTATTGAAAGGAAGTGATATGCATGGCATATTCAAGATGGGCAACAGTTGAAGAATTAAAATCTAAACTAACCCCTATCAGTTATGATTCTGAAATAAAAAAATCAGGAATACCAATGATGTATGATGACAATAATCTTTATATTAAAGATGATGAACCACATACTTTGGTAATTGGCACAACAGGAAGTGGTAAAATTCAATCAACGATGTTACCACAATTAAGACTTGCAATTAAGTCTCAAGAATCATTTATAGTTCATGATGTAAAAGGCGAAATCTATAACATTCTATCAGGAGAATTAAAGAAACAAAATTACAATATCATTGTAATTAATTTAGATAATCCTACTGTAGGTAATAATTTCAATCCATTAAGTTTACCTTATGAATTCTATAAAAATGGTAAGAAAGATAAAGCAATAGAATTATTAGAAAATGTTGGCTACTATTTTTCTTGTAATGAAACATTCAATACAAATATTGATCCATTCTGGAATAATTCTGCTACATCATTATTTATAGGTCTTGCATTATATCTATTTGATAATGCAAAAGAAGAAGAAATTAATATTAGTAGTTTATTCAATCTAGTATCTAATTTTGATAAGTTATCTGAACAAGTTAAGAAATATGATAAAACTTCACCAACATATATTAATTTATCTAACATTATATTGGCACCAAACGAAACAAAAGGTAGTATTCTATCAGTATTTATACAAAATATGAGATTATTTGTATCAAGAGAAACATTATTAAAAATGTTATCTTCATCTAATTTTGATATGATGAATATTCAAAAAGATAAAACAGCATTATTTATTATAAGCAATAATAAACCAACTTCTAGAAGACTAATACCATTAATAGTTGAAGAGTGCTATTATGCTGCTACATCTACAAATGATAAAATTCGTAGATTAAATATTGCAATTGATGATTTTGAGAACTTAGTTCCTATTAAAGATTTCAACAATATGCTTACTCTTGCTAGAGGTTATAATATTAAATTTAGTATATTTGTAAGAAGTTTATTAGAATTAAGAAATACTTATGGTACAGAAGGAACTGAAATATTAAAAATGGCATTTGGGAATATAATTTATCTATTAGCAAATGATACTGAAACATTAGAAAGTATATCAAAATTATGCGGAAGTCAACATACTGAAAATGGATTTGAACCACTAATTTCCGTAGAAGATTTAAAATTACTTAATGCTTTTGAAGCAGTTATCTTAATTCCTAGACTTTACCCTGTTAAAACTAAATTATTGCCTGATTATCAAATTGATTGGAAATTTAGCAATGAAAAAGTTGATTTTAAAGAAATAGAAAATAAAGAAGTTAAAACTTTTAATATCAAATAACCATAAAAAAGAAATTAGTTTTTTAAATTACTAATTTCTTTTTATATTGGCAAGTTTTATTTGAAATACACTAATAGTAATGTTGTTATTTATTTTTCTTTTTCTATATATTTTATTATTTTATTTTGATTTGCAATTATTTTTTCTATTTTATCATGTAGTTCTTCTAAGATAAGTTCACTTTTTAAATCTGTCCTATAATCATTCTGAGCACGTAATGAATCTTTTTTGGCAGCTCTATTTTGACTCATCATAATAACTGGAGCTTGAAGTGCTGCTATACATGATAATATTAGATTTAATAATATAAAAGGATATGGATCTACATTTTCAAACATATATATATTTAGTATTATCCAAGATAATAAGAATAATGAAAAAACTATTATAAATGGCCAACTTCCGGCAATTTCTGTTAATTTATCGGCTATTTTATCACCTGTTTTTTCGCTTTGTTTATCTTGTTTATCTATATCAACTGCTATTGGTTTATCTATTAATAGTTCTATTAATTCTTCTTCATTTTCTGTTTCTAAATTTTGATTTAATAGCATTTTTACTATTTCTTTTTTTGTTATCTTTTTCTCCATAATATCATTCTTCCTTACAACTTCCGCCATCTTCACTAGCAGATGCAATTATATCTTCCTTTGTTATTTTTTTAGTTAAATCTTTGTTATCATCTGATTTTAAATTTAATTCTGCTGTTATTGTTATTGTATTTTCATTTTGTTCAATTTTACATGTTTTATAGTTTTCATCTATATTTGTACAACCTGATTCATAATAAGCTTTTTGTTTTGCTAAATCTGTTTCAATTACAAATTCTATTTTATATGTTTCAGTTACTCTTTTAAGACCTACACCATTTTTTTTTAAATAGTATTCTCTTGTTTTTGTTATATTTGCGCCTATTTCATTTGGATTATCACCTATTTCTTTATCATGTTCAATTATATGTTCTACATAATATCTTGTATATGTTTCATTCTTTGTACATGATATTTTTTTAGTTTTATTTATGTTACAACCAGTTATTAACAAAATAACTAGCACCATTATGATTTTCTTTTTCATTTTGTCCTCCTAATTTTGAGTATACTATAGATAAAAATTTTTTTCAATTATTTTTTATTATTTTTTTGCATATATTAGATTGGGTGATATTATTTTTTATATTAAGTCTTTTGTAATTTTTTCTTTTTTAGGGTTTCTTTTTGAAAGTTTTATTTATAAAGCTTCAGCATCTAATAGGCATAGTGGAGCTTTATTTGGGCCTTATACATTAGTATATGGGACTGGTTTTACTTTAAATTTATTTATTTTTAGAGTTCTAAATTTGGATATTAATTTTTTTAATATTCTATTATATTATTTCTTATTTTGTTTTGGTGCGACTACTTGTGAATTTTTATTTGGCCATTTAATAAATTTTATTTTTCATATTGATTTATGGGATTATAGTTCTTATAAAGATAATTTGGGAAAATATATTTGTATCAAATATTTCTTTTTATGGGGATTAATTAGTTTCTTTATTATATTTTTTGGCTATAATTTTCTAATTATTTTTTTTAATATTGTCTCTGATAAATTCACTTTATTTATAGTTCTTGTAATGTTTGTTGATTTTCTTGTTTCTTTGAAGAAAACTTTTTAATATTTAAGACTATGAATAAAATAAGTGTTGATGAGGATATTATATAAGATATTTTTCTTACTGTTGTTAGGTCATACTTAACTTTTATGTTACCAAATTCATTATTTATATAAACTCTTACCATACCATTAAAACCTTTTTCAACTTTTAAATTGTTATTTGCTGTATAGCCTTTATAATATAATAGTGGTAATTCTAAATATGTATTATCGTTTTGGTTATTTTTATAATTGATTTCAAAACTTGTACCTTTTCTTGTATATTCTACTTCTATGTTATTGTTTGATGTTATTTTTTCTCCTCTTTGGTAGTATTCATTCGTATCTATGTTTACAGGGATATACTCACCTGCCATAATATTATATTTATATTCTTTGGTTGTTGTATCATATCTATAGGTATAGTATGTTCCTATTAAAAATGTAAAGAGCGCGAAAAAAACTATGGTTATATTTTTTGAATGTTCAAGATTTTCCGAAAATCCAAATAGAAACAAAATTGTTACTGGTAAGTATAGGCGCCAAGGAAACTGGATTATTCCTATTATTTTTCCTAGTATTTCCCAAGGAAATAGAGTTGTTGATGCTAGTAATAGTGTAAGTCCAAATAATAAGCATAGCGTTTTAAAGGAATTATTTGATTGTTTTTTTAGTGAGTATTTAAAGAACAAATATATAAAGACTATTCCTATTCCTTGAGGAATCCATGGTTCTTTGTGTGAGGGAATTTCTAGTATTGTGTATAATGGTTCTACCGCTCTTGATGTTACTAAATCACCATTTGAATAAGTGCTATAATTAAAGGTGTCACTTTGCATCATTTCTATTAGAGGAAATATAAAAAAAGATGTTATTAATATACTAAAAATACCTGCTTTAATTAGATTTTTTAATCTTGATTTATTAGTTGTTATTCTTTTTATATTTATTAAAGAAAATACTATTAC
>CAKPJE010000077.1 GCA_934162555.1 uncultured Bacilli bacterium
TAACATAAAAAAAGAAGTAAGAGAAGAATTAAAAAAAGATTTTACGTTCGGGAAAATAGAAATTGTATCTAAATTATCAGATATTGATGTTTATAAATATTTATTTAAATTAGAAGATAACCAAATGGTTGAAGCTGTAGTAATGCATCATGATTATGGATTTAGTATTTGCTTATCAACACAAGTTGGATGTAACATGGGATGTACTTTTTGTGAAAGTGGCCGAAGAAAAAAAGTAAGAAATTTAGAGTGTTATGAAATGGTTTTACCAATATTAATGGTTGAAGAAGAATTAAATGTAAAAATAACAAGAGTAGTATTAATGGGAATAGGTGAACCATTTGATAATTATGATAATGTTATAAACTTTATAAACATAATAAATAATCCTTTTGGGTTAGCAATTGGGTCAAGACATATAACTGTATCAACATGTGGTATTGTCCCAAAAATATATAATTTCATTGAAGATGGTAAACAAGTAAATTTGGCAATAAGTTTGCATGCACCAAATAATGAACTAAGAAGTAAAATAATGAACATAAATAAAGCATATAAAATAGAAGAAGTTATTAAAGCTGTTAAAGAATATATAAATAAAACAAATAGAAGAGTAACATTTGAATATATTTTATTAGATAACGTAAATGATAGTTTAGCATGTGCTAAAGAATTATGTCAATTATTAAAAGGCATGAATGCATATGTGAATTTAATACCATATAATGCAACAAGCCATATAGAATATAAAAGAACGGAAGATAAAAAAATAAAAGAATTTCATGAATATTTATTAAAAAATGGGTTATGTTCAACAATAAGAAGAGAGTTTGGCAGTAAAGTAAAAGCAGCATGTGGACAATTAAGATCCGACTATGAGGAGGGAAAAAGTGAATAGTTACTATTTAACCGATCCAGGAAAAGTTAGAACACATAACGAGGATAGCGTTGTTGTAATGACAAATGAAGCTGGTGAAAAATTAATGATTGTTGCTGATGGTATGGGTGGACATCGATCAGGTGAAATAGCATCTAGTATTGTTGTTTCTCATGTTGGAAAAAGTTTTACCGACAAAAAACAATTAGGAACAAAAGAAGAAGCAAAAGAATGGATGAAAAACGTAATAAGTGAATCAAATGTTTTAATCTATAAATATACAATTGATAACCCAGATAGTATGGGAATGGGAACAACAATTGTAATGAGTTTAATAACTAATGATTATTTATTATTCGGTAATATTGGTGATAGCAGTGGTTATGTCCTAAAAAATAATCATCTGCACAAAATTACAGTTGATCATACATTAGTTAATTTACTTGTAAAATCAGGAGAATTAACAGAAGAAGAAGCTAGAGAACATCCAAGAAGAAATGTATTAATGAGAGCTCTTGGAACAAATATGAGTGTTGAAATGGATATATTTGATGTTGAAACTGATGTTGATGGAGTGCTTTTATGTAGTGATGGTTTAACAAATATGCTAAAAGATGAACAAATTGTTAAAGTTTTAATAGAAGATATACCTGTTGAAAATAAAGTTAAGAAGTTAATAGTTAAATGCAATAATAGAGGTGGAACTGATAACATTTCAATTGCATACTTGGAGAAGAAAGAGGGATAAAATGCTTAGTAGTGGGCAAGTAATAAATGGACGATATGAAATAATTAAATTAATAGGCGAAGGTGGAATGGCTAATGTATATTTAGCATTTGATCCAATCCTTAAAAGAAATGTTGCTGTTAAAATATTAAGAGGCGATTTATCAAATGATGAAAAGTTTGTTAAAAGATTTAAGAGGGAAGCAATATCAGCTTCTTCACTTGCGCATCCTAACATAGTTGAAATATATGACGTAGGTGAAGAAAATGGAAATTACTTTATAGTAATGGAATATGTAGATGGTATTACCTTAAAATCATTAATTAAAAAAAGAGGGAAAATGATTTTAGCTGAAGTACTTGATATAACTAAACAAGTTGCATCAGGATTAGAGTGTGCCCATGCAAACTCAATAATTCATAGAGATATAAAACCACAAAATATAATGGTATTAGATGATGGACTTGTAAAAATTACTGATTTTGGTATTGCTGTTGCAAGTAATTCAGAATCATTAACACAAACAAATTCTGTAATGGGATCAGTTCATTATTTGCCGCCTGAACAAGCAAATGGTACTGGTTCAACTGTTAGAAGTGATATATATTCTCTTGGAATAATGATGTTTGAAATGCTAACTGGTAAAGTACCGTTTAAAGGGGAAACAGCTGTTGAAATTGCTATAAAACAATTAAAAGAACCTTTGCCAAGTATTTCAATGTATAGAGATGATATACCACAGAGTGTTGAAAATATTATTTTAAAAGCATGTGCGAAAAATCCTGAAAATAGGTATGCAAATGTAACAGAAATGTTGTATGATTTAGATCATTGTTTGGATCAGGAGCATTTACATGATCGCAAATATATATATAAATATCCAGAGAAGGTAGTTGTAAAAGATATGGAAAATGAAGTTTCAGTAAAAAAAGAAGAACCAATAGAGCAAGTATCATTATTAGATGATGAAATAGTTGAAAAGCCTAAGAAGAAAACTAAATCAAAAATTGTTTTAATAGTACTTTTAAGTATTTGCTCACTTGCAGTAATTGGTTTATTAACAACATTGATATTATTTTCTAGAAGTAAAACAAAAGATGTAATTGTACCAAATGTTACATCAAAAACAACAGAGGAAGCTATAAGAGAACTTGAAAAAGTAGGCTTAGTTGTAGATGATGAAATACTTGAAATTAATAGTTCTACAGTAGAAGAAGGTTTAGTTGTAAAAACAAATCCTTTAGCTGGAAGAACAGTTAAAACTGGTACAAATATTAAAATATATACTTCATTAGGTGCAAAAGGAATTACTTTAGAAGATTATAAAGGTAAAAATTATTTAGAAGTTAAAGGTGCTTTAGAAGCTTATGGTATAAATGTAATTATTGAAAAAGAAGAGGTTAAACAAAGTGAAAATCCTAAAGAAGATTTAATTATAAAACAATCTCCTGAAGCTGGTACAGAATTAGTTGAAGGTAATACGGTTACTCTTTATATACCTGATATTAAGATATTATATCCAGATTTTACTGATGGCACATATACAGAAAATTCAGTTCGTGAATTTTGTAACAAATATAATGTAATTTTAACAGTTGATTATGATGAAAATACAAATTATCCAGAAGGTACTATAATTCATCAAACGAGGGATGCAGGTACACCGGTAACTGGTAATGCTACATTTGGTATAACAGTTGCAAAAGATAAACAGGAAGTACCAGAGCAAGAATGATAGGTAGAATAATTAAAATATTAAGTAATGATTATACTGTTAAATATGATGATGAAATAATAGTTTGTAAGGTGAGGGGAAAATTTAGATCCCTTCATCTTACACCTTTAGTTGGTGATTTTGTTAAATTTGATAAAGACAAAAAATATATTATGGAAATATTGAATCGTAAGAATGAACTTGTTAGACCTCCTGTTAGTAATATTGATCAGGTAATTATAATAACTAGTGTGAAAGATCCTGATTTTGAGAGTAATTTGCTTGATAAGTTATTAGTAATACTTGAGTATAATAAAATAAAACCAATTATATGTTTTAGTAAATTGGATTTATTAGATGATACAAAAGAAATTTACAAATATATTAATTATTATAGAAAGTATTATGAAGTTTATTTAAACACAGAAATTGATAAAATTAAGGAAGTATTTAAAAATAAATTGACTGTGTTTACTGGTCAAAGTGGTGCTGGTAAGTCAACTTTACTTAATAAGTTAAATCCTAATTTAAATTTAAAAACAAATGAAATATCTTATGCTTTAGGTAGGGGCAAACATACTACTAGACATGTTGAGTTACTTGAACTTTTTGGTGGTATGGTTGCGGATACGCCTGGTTTTTCGGCAATTAATTTTAATATGAATAATATAGAGATTAAGGATAATTTTGTAGATTTTGATAAATATAGGGAAGAATGTGAGTTTAGAGATTGTACCCATATTAAGGAAGAAAATTGTGGGATTAAAAAACATGTTGATTCTGGAGATATATTAAAGAGTAGATATGAAAATTATTTGAAGTTTGTAAGAGGTGAAGAATGATATTATCTTGTTCTTATTTATCTAGTAAAGATAAAGAAAATACAATTAAGGAACTTAATAAAACAGCTATAGATTATATACATGTAGATGTAATGGATGGAGAGTTTGTTTCTAATGAAACTTTAGATTTTAATAGGTTAAGAAATTATTTTTATGATAACAAAAAAAATCTTGATGTTCATTTAATGGTAAAAAATGTTAAACTATATGTAGAATTATATTCTTTATTAAATCCTAAATATATAACTTTTCATATAGAAAATGGTAATACTTTAGAATTAATAAATTATGTTAAAAATAAAAATATTAGAGTTGGTTTAGCAGTTAATCCTGATACTGATGTTGATATGATAAAGCCTTTTTTAGATAAAGTAGATTTAATATTAGTGATGAGTGTTGTACCTGGTAGGGGTGGTCAGAGTTTTATTGAATCGAGTTTAGATAAAATAAGAAAAATAAGACGATTGAATAAAGATATTGTTATTTCTGTTGATGGTGGTGTAAATAATACTAATATAAAAAAAATAAAAGAAGCTGGTGCTTCTATGAGTGTTATTGGTTCTTATATAACAAATAATGATATAGATGAAAAGGTCAGAGAACTTAAAGATTTAGTTAATGAATGATGGATAATCATTCTTTTTAATTTAAAATTTTTTCTGTGTTTTTAAAACTTAGTTTTGCTATTTCATTAAGTTTTTCTTGACCGAATTTTTGAACTATTTTTTTGCCAACTTCATCAACTATTGGTCCAGCACCTTTTGGTAAGATGAAGTCTAATTCTTTTGATAGTTTGTCATATTCTTTTAGGAATAAATATCTTGAGATAACAGAGGCACAAGCTACTGATAGTACTTGGTCTTCAGCTTTTGTTAGGAATGTTATATCTTTTACTATATTGGTTGAGTCTTTTAAATAATTAAAATAAACATATTTTTCAGCAAATTGATCAACTACTATATATTCATAATTAGGATGTTCTTGTTTTGTTTTATATAACATTTTGTTATGGAGAATAGCTTTAACTTTATTCATATTGTATTTATCATGGTTACTATTATATTCTTTATTTGTTAGCATAATACTGTTATATGGTATTTTTTTTATTATTTGTGGTACAACTTCTAATATTTTTTCATCGGTCATTTTTTTGGAATCTCTTATTCCTAATTCTTCTAGAAATGTTATATTTTCTT
>CAKPJE010000078.1 GCA_934162555.1 uncultured Bacilli bacterium
CAACAATTTTAAGAAAATGTTAAAATTAAAGAGAGGTGTTATATGATATTATTTTTAACAAGCAATATTGGAGGAATAAAAAAAGAAAATGGTAAGAAAATAATAGTTAAACTTTTTGAAAAAAATAATTTTCTAAATAATTTAAAAAACAACTTAAAAGAAACTAAAAAATTTGTATTAATTGCAAGCAATCCTGATGAATATGAAAAAAATGATCTTTTTTTAAAAATGGACATTGAAGCATTAAAATTAAGTGGCTTAGAATTTCAAGATTCTGCCATACTAGATGGAAGAAATATAGAAAATCCTGAATTAGTATTAGAAAATGCTAACTTGATATTTTTATGTGGTGGCAATACATTAATACAAAATAAATTTTTTAACAGAATTAATCTTAAAAAATATTTAAAAAATACTAATTCTGTAATTGTTGGCATAAGTGCAGGCTCAATTAACTCAGCTAAAAATGTATTCAATAGTCCAGAAGAAGAACAAGATTTAAAAAATTCTCCCTATATGCAAGGACTAGAATTAACAAACATAAATGTTGAACCCCATTTTGATATAAACAGTTCTAATAAAATTCAAATGGATTCTATATTATCTGAATCAAACAAAAGAACTATATATGGTTTAACAGATGGAGCATATATCATTAAAATAAATAATAAATATAAAATATATGGTGAAAGCTACAAAATTCATAATGGTATCATTACTAAAATATGTACAGACAACAGTTGTCAAAACATTGGTATTGATTAATTTTAAAAAAAATGATAAAATTATATCAAGGTAGGTGTAAAATGAAGAAACAAATACTATTATTAATATTATTTTTATTAATATTACCACTAAATATTAAAGCCAAAACAATAAATGATATGAAAAAAGAATTAAATACATTAGAAACTAAATTGGCTGAATCAAAAAATCAATCAAAATTAAATAAAGAAGAAATTGAAAAAATCAATAGTGAAATAAATACAATTACAAATAATATAACAGAAGCACAAAATTCTATTGAAAAAGCTAATAAAAAAATTGAATTAAATGAAGAAGAAATTGCAAAGAAAAAAGATGAAACAGATGAATTATTAAAATACTTTCAGGTTTCATCAAATGAAAATGTCTACTTAGAATACTTATTCGATGCTAAAACATATACAGAATTTATCTATAGATATTCTATCGTAAAACAATTAACAGAATATAATGATGAACTATCTAAAGAATTAAAACAAATGATAGATGATTTAGAAAATACTAAAGTAGAACTAAAAGAAAAAACAGAAAATTTGCAAAAAGAAAAAGCAAACTATGAAGATAAATTATTAACATTGGCTTTAAGAAGCGATGAAATAAGAGAAGAAGGAACATCAATAGAAGAAGATATTGAATTTATTAAAGAAGAAATAAAAACATATACTGAAATGGGATGTTCACCAAACCAAGATATAAGATTATGTAAAGCAGTACCAAACTCAAAAGGTTGGGTATATCCATTATTAGGAGGATGGGTAACTAGTAATTACTCAAGTAATAGAGGGGTAGTTACATCAAATGGTACCGTTGTCAGTGTTGGTGCTCACTACGGTATAGATTTAGGTGGAATGCCCGAAGGAACAAGTGTCTATTCAGCTGCTCCAGGTATGGTAACAAGACTTGTTTATAGAAGTAGTTGTGGCGGAAATCAAGTATTTGTTGAACACAAAGTTAATGGAGTTGTATATACAACTGCGTATATGCATTTACTATCAATAAGTGTAAATAAAGGCGATATAGTTGGACCTACAACGGAAATAGGTAAAGTAGGTGGAGACTCTACAAGTGCCACTACCAGAACAGGTAAAAAAAATGGTGGTTATGACTGGTGTACTAACGGAACCCATTTGCACTTTGCAGTTTCTAGTGGTTCATATTCAACAAGTACATATGGCTTTAATGCTAACTCATTTAATCCAACAAAAATTTTAGATTTTTCAAAAGGACGTTTTTCAAGGTAAATGTCCTTTTTCTCTTGCACCTTAAAAGACAAAAATGATATTATATAAGTATAGGAGGATAGATGGAAAAAATAGATTTGCACTTACACACTACTTATTCAGATGGTTCTTTAGATATTGCTAACCTTTTAAAAGAAGTAAAAAAAAGAAATATCAAAACAGTTGCAATAGCTGATCATGAAACAATAATTGGTTTAGAAGGGTATAAAAAAGTAACTGATATAAAAATAATTCCTGCTATAGAAATGAATGTTAGTTTATCTGGTGCTCACATCTTAGGCTACGGTATGGATAATCTAAAAAAAATCGAAGATGAATTTGATAAAATCAAAAGAAACAATGAAAATATAGTATTTGATATTATAAAATTATTAAAAAAAGATAATATTAAAATTGATGAATATGATGTTATAGAAAGTACCCTTGAATATCATAATAAAAAGAAAGAACAACTTGAAAATAATTCAAATATATTTAGATACGACAAAGAATTTATTGTTGTTAAAACAGATATAGCACGAACCTTAGTTGAACTAGGAATAACTAAAACAATTGATGAATCATACAAAAGATTTTTGGGACCTCAAGGTAAATATTTTATAAAAACAGAAAAAATAAAAACAAGAGATGCAATTGAATTAATTGATTCTTGTAATGGAGTAACAGTACTTGCTCATCCAATGACTGTAAACACAAAAAAAGAAAGTTTAGCTAGCTTATGTAAAGAATTAAAAGGGTATGGATTATCAGGTATTGAAGTAAAAGGTAATAAATTTAGATATTCAGAAAGCCAAACAAATACATATATATCCCTTGCCAGAAAGTGGGGATTTATTGAAACAGTAGGAAGTGATTTTCATAGAATTGGTCAACAATTGGGAATTGAAGTATCACCTAAAATAGTCGCTAATCTAGAAGCCAAAATAAAAGAACTAAAACTAATAAAACATCAAACCATGGTATAAATCAAAAATTAGAATATAAAGCGAAAGATTTGTAATAGAAGTTTTGATATTGATATAGTGAAATAAAAAAATAAAAGGCAATTGAAAAAACTTAAATATTTTTAAGTTTTTTTCATAATGTATGACATAAAGAGAATTTATACCAAATATAAATTTTTTTTCTTTGTTTATTTCAGAAACGATGATATAATTAATCTAGAAGTTGGATATTTATATGGATTTGAATAAGTATTATGTATTTACAATAGTTTACCAAACAAAAAACTTTACTAAAACCGCAGAAATATTAAACAGTACATAACCATCTGTAAGTTATACAATACGAGAATTAGATAGTAGTCACATATATAATAAATATATATTTTAATAAATGATAATAGAAGTTACCAATATTGGTTTGCTATTATCGAAAAAAAATAATCATAAAAATTGGAGGGATAAAATGAAGCAGATTGAAATTACTGGAAGGGTAAATGAAACATTAGATGAAGCAACGAACAAATTAGAAAAATGTGGATTTAAAAAAATAAGAGAAAGCAGAATTGAGGATACTTACCTAACTCAAAAATATAAAGAATTGAGTAAGAATAATATTCTTCAAGTATTATCATCATGTGTTATTTTAAGATATTTAAAAGTTAATAATGATCAAGTCATAAGAAAGATAACGTATAAAAATAAAATATATGATGGTAACCAAGTTATTTCTGAAGAAAAAATAAACTTAAATTGCGATGATTTAGATGAAGCATTTGAATTGTTTAAAGCATTAAAATTTGAAAAAATAGTAGATGTTAAATATGATGTTTTGGTGATGGCGAAAGGGAATATAGAATTTGCATTTCAAAATGTAGAAAATTTAGGATTGTTAGTTGAATATGAAAATTTAAATGATTTTGATGGAAAATCTAATGAAGAAATATTAGGGGAAAAGAAAAAAATGATTGCTGAACTTAAATCATATGGACTTGATATAACTGATGAATTTGATGTTAAGAAAGCTTATGAATTAATTTTGAAATCATTATAATATAAAAAAAGGAGATTTGTATGTTTATTGTTATTACAGGATTAGATGGTTCTGGGACATCTACAATTGCTAAAGAATTATCAAAAAAGAGTCAAAATAAACAAGTACAGAATGTTCTGATCACGATTCGATTGATAAAAATATAAAGCTATATCCAAGAACAGCGCATTTTTAATACTATTTATCTTCTGATATATATATCTGATTATATAAAAGAAAACTTTGATTATAAAAACATTGTTTAAATTTTGAAAATACAGTTCTTTTATCTATCGTTAAGTAATTATACATAAAGTTTTGCAAGTGAATTTATAATAATTTATATCTAATTAGTATTTCTACTAATATTTAATATTATTCCCACAGATATCATACTTATAAGTAAACTAGAACCACCATATGATATAAATGGTAGCGTAACACCAGTTACAGGAATTAAACCAACAACAACCATTAAGTTCAAAGAAGATTGAAAAGCTAAAGAAAAAGTAATCCCAAAAGATAAATATTTTTTAAACAAATCATTACAATTTCTAGAAACCTTAAATCCCTCAAAAGTTAAAATCGCGAACAAAATAACTATGATAGATCCCCCAATAAAGCCTAACTCTTCACAAATAATTGAAAATATGAAATCTGTTTGTGGTTCTGGTAAATAAAAATGCTTTTGCCTAGAAGCACCTAGACCAAGACCAAATAAAGAACCAGGACCAATAGCATAAAGCGATTGAATTATTTGAAACCCAGTACCCAAAGGATCTTTCCAAGGATCAATAAAAGATAAAATCCTATTAACCCTATAAGGCGCAATTATAATTAAACCAGTAATACCAAGTAAACCAAGAATACCCATAAATGCAAAAAAATTCATTTTCACGCCACTTACAAATAGCATCGCAATAATAGTAACAGTTATAATTGTACCAGTACCCAAATCAGGTTCTAGCATTATTAAACCAAAAATAATTATTGTAAGTCCTAAAATAGGTAAAACACCAGACTTAATATTTTTCATTTCTCTTTTATTATTTTCTAAATATTTAGCAGTAAAAATAATTAAAGCAATCTTCATAAACTCACTAGGCTGAATACCACGAGAACCAATACCAAACCATGATCTA
>CAKPJE010000079.1 GCA_934162555.1 uncultured Bacilli bacterium
ATTAAATGCTGAAAAAGCAAGTCAATTAACAATAATTGAAAAAGCCTTAAAATATGTAACCATATTTGGAAGGGAAGAGTCTAGCGTTATAAAATATAAAAATGATATAATCGCCAGAGCCTTATTAGATATACTATCAAGTGGTAATTCTCCAGCTCAAATAAGAGATCAAGTATTTTCAGTATTATCTTATTACCATACATCAGAATTAAATTTAGAAACACCAGTTGTTCAACCAGGATATACAAGACCATTAAAACAATGCTTTGTTATAGATGCAACCGGTAAAATAAGAGATATGGAATTAGTATCAAGTATAATAAACAGTTACTTAATGGAAGAATACAATTTAGAATTACCAGATGGTAGTTTCAGATATACTCTAAAAGACTTAAAAGATGCTTTTGAATTTGCTCTAATAAGTGAAGGAGTATTAAATAGCCAAAAAATATATGATGATTTAAATATCTTAAAAGTAAGATTACATACTCTAGTCAATAGCGATAACCACATATATTTTGATTACCCAGAATTTATATCAAAAGAAAAATATATAAGAAATTTAATGACAGCTGAAAATGGAAAAAAAGCTCAAATAATTAATTTCAATATAAACTATATAGATGATCGTTTAGCAAAAACGATAACTAAAATATATTCAAAATTATTATTTGATTATGCTAAAAGTTTAGAAAATAAAGCAACATATCCATTTCATATAGTATTAGAAGAAGCCCATAGATATGTTCAAAATGATAATGATACATATTTATTAGGTTATAATATATTTGATAGAATTACAAAAGAAGGAAGAAAATATGGTGTTCTATTAGGTTTAATAACTCAAAGACCATCAGAATTATCTGAAACAGCCATTTCGCAATGTTCAAACTTTCTAATATTTAAAGTACAGCATCCAAAAGATGTAGATTACATAAAAGAAATGGTACCAAATATAACAGAAGAAACAGTTAAGAAAATAAAACTATTGCCACCAGGCATGTGTATGGCATTTGGTAGTGGTTTCAAAATACCAGTAATTGTTAAATTCGATATGCCAAATCCAGCACCTAATTCAGCTAGTTGTGATATAACAAATTCTTGGTTTGTAGAAGTAGGAGGAAAATAGTGCATAAAATAACAGTAGATGGGAATGAAGCATGTAGTAGGACAGCTTATCTTTTTACCGAAGTAGCAGGAATATATCCTATTACACCTTCATCGCCAATGGCAGAATATATAGATAATGAGAGCAATAAAGGTAAATTAAATTTATTTAATGACCGAGTAAGAGTAGTAGAAATGCAATCAGAAGCAGGTGCTGCTGGATTCGTTCACGGAGCTTTAACATCAGGTTTATTAACAACAACATTTACATCAAGTCAAGGTTTATTATTAATGATACCTAATATGTATAAAATAGCAGGCGAATTATTACCAGGCGTATTTCATGTTGCCGCAAGAAGTTTAGCAACCCATGCTTTAAGTATAATGGGTGATCATCAAGATATTTATGCAACAAGACAAACTGGTTTTGCCATGCTAGCTTCTAGTTCAGTTCAAGATGCATCCCTACTTTCAGGAGTCGCCCATTTAAGTGCAATCGAATCAAGTGTTCCTTTTATGCACTTCTTTGATGGTTTTAGAACAAGTCATGAAATAAATAAAATTGATATATTAGAAGATAAAGATTATTTAAAATTATTAAATAAAAGTAGTTTAAATAATTTTAGAAACAAAGCTTTAAATCCCAATAAACCAGTAACTAAAGGTACTTCGCAAAATGATGATATTTATTTTCAGGTTACGGAAGCAAGAAATAATTACTATAATGAATTACCAGATATAGTTGAAAATTATATGAATAAAATTAATGAATTAGCTGGTACTAACTATAAACCATTTAATTATTATGGCTCTAAAAAAGCAACCAAAGTTATAGTAGCAATGGGTTCAGTATGTGAAACAATAAAAGAAACAATTGATTATTTAAATGAAGATATTGGTTTAATTGAAGTTCATTTATATAGACCATTTAGTACAAACCATTTATTAAAAGTTTTACCTAAAACAGTTACTAAAGTAGCAGTTCTAGATCGAACAAAAGAATTTGGAAGTACTGGTGAACCTTTATATTTAGATGTTGTATCATCATTAAAAGATAAAGATATTTTAGTAGTAGGCGGAAGATATGGCTTATCAAGTAAAAATACTAATCCAGCTTGTATTAAAGCCGTTTATGATTTTTTAGATAAACCGTTTAATGATTTTACTATTGGTATAGAAGATGATGTTACCAATAAAAGTTTAAAAGTTGATTATAATTTTAAAATAAGTGATTCAAATGAAATGTTAATATATGGCTATGGATCAGACGGTATGGTTTCAGCATCTAAATCAATTATAAAAACAGTTGGTGAAAATACAGACAAATATGTTCAAGGTTATTTTCAATATGATTCAAAAAAATCAGGTGGCGTTACTATATGTCATTTAAGATTTAATAAAAATAGAATTAGATCTACATATTATGTTGAAAGTCCAAGACTTATTGCATGTACAAAAGAATCATATTTAGATAGATTTGATATATTAGATAAAATTAAAGATAATGGTATTTTTATCTTAAATACCGAAAAAAATAAAGATGAAATTATTAAATCTTTAAATGATAATGTTAAATATATAATTAATAAAAAACATCTAAAATTCTATATTGTAAATGCTTATAATTTAGCAAACAAATTAGGTATTAAAGGTAAAATTAGTACCATTATGGAAAGTATTATAATTAAATTATCAAATGTAATGGATTATAATGATGCTATTAATTATATGAAAAAAGAACTTGAAAAGAAATTTGCTAAAAAAGGTGAAGATGTTATAAAAGCCAATAAAAAAGCTATTGATGATGCTTTAAATATACTAGAACAAGTTACAATTAATGATGATGACTTAATTATTGAATCGAATGATAATTTTAAAAATATCGAGGAAGCAATCCTTAATCGAAAAGGAGAAAGTTTACCAGTATCTTTATTCTTAAATCAAGCAGATGGTACAGCTAAAGCTGGTTTTACAGATCATAATGCTATTAGTAATATTGTACCAAAATGGAATAAAGAAGCATGTTTAGAATGTAATATGTGTTCATTTGTATGTCCTCATGGAGTTATTAGACCATATTTACTAAGTGAGGAAGAATATAATGAAGCTCCTAATTATATCAAAGAAAGATGTAAAAAGCCTTTATTAAAATCATTAAAGGATTACTATTTTATAATTGGTATAGCAATTGATAATTGTACTGGTTGTACTTTATGTATGAAGTCTTGCCCAAATAGAGGTAAAGCTTTAACAGCAATGAAAATAGATGTTGCAAGGAAAAATAAAGAAGACCAAGTATTTAATTATTTATCCAAAAAAATTGGTAATAAAAACTTATTTGATATTTATAGTGTCAAAGGTAGCCAGTTTAATAAACCACGTTTAGCATTTGAAGGGGCATGTGCTGGTTGTGGTGAACCTGCTTATATAAGAATACTAACGCAATTATTTGGTGATGAACTAGTAATTGCAAATGCAACAGGATGTTCTAGTATTTATGGTGCTTCAAGTCCTTGTACACCTTATACTATCCCATGGGCTAATTCATTGTTTGAAGATAACTGTGAATTCGCACTTGGTATGGCCGTTTCTGATAGTCAAATGAAAAAAAGAATTAAAAAGATAATGGAAACTATTAAAAATCCTTTATGTAAGAAATATTTAGAAAACAATGATTATGAAACTTCTTTAGAAGTTTACAATAATATTGATAAAATACCAGAATTAAAAAAATATAAGGATTATATTAAAAAGAGAAGTATATGGGCAGTAGGTGGCGATGGCTGGGCATATGATATTGGTTTTGGTGGTATTGATCATGCTTTATCAACTCGTGAAAATATTAATATTTTAGTACTTGATACACAAGTTTATTCAAATACAGGTGGTCAAGCATCAAAAGCAACTCCTATTGGAGCTCTTGCTCAATTTGCGGGTTTTGGTAAAAAGAACTATAAAAAAGATCTAGCTAGAATTGCGCTATCTTATCCACATGTTTATGTAGGAACTGTATGTTTAGGTGCGAATCCTAATCAGTTAATAAAGGTTCTTAAGGAAGCCAATAATTATAATGGGCCATCTATTGTAATTGCATATGCTCCTTGTATATCTCATGGTATTACAGGTGGCATGGAGAATAGTATTGATATTGAGAAACAAGCTGTTTCTTGTGGTTATTATCCTTTATTTCATTATATGCCAGATGTAGGTTTTACTTTGGATAGTAAGAATGTTGATTTTAATGATTATTCTAATTTTATTGAAAGACAAACTAGATTTAATGCTCTTAAAAAAGTAAATCCTAGTGAAGCAAATGAACTTTTAGAATATAATATTAATGAAGCAAAAAAAAGATTCTATTATTATGAATCTTTAGATAAAAAATAAAAAAAAGGAACCTGCTTTCGCAGGCCCGATAAAAGAATAAAAAGGGGTTGGCTAGTGTAATACTAGCTTCCAATTCGCCTAATCGAATTGGCAATTTATATACTATTATAAAATGGTTGGTTTGTCAACCCCTTTTTTAATTTTGATTAAAATTTTTCGTTTTTTAATGACTTTTAAAAAAAATAATGATAGAATGTATATAGAGTAATTGTTAATAAAAAGTAAAAAAATAGAAAGAATGTTGATAACATGAAACCACTAATACATACATACATGTATTACTAAAAAATAGAAAAAATAAAATTTTTGTTGATAACTTATGTGGTGCAAGATTCTATAGGATAATTATAGATAGTGGGCCATCTTTTTCGTGTTTAAAAAAGAAAGGAATTAAGTTATGAAGAGAAAGAAAATAATAGGTTTATCGTTAGTTTTATTATTTTTAGTGGTACTATATGCAAGTACATATGCTTACTATATGAGAATAGTAAATGGAACGATAACAGCAAATACAGGTGCATTTACATTTGATGTATTACATAATAATGTTACATTTAAAGAAATAAATTTATATGATACAATGGATAGTCCAAGTGTAGTATCAAGTGATAAAGTAATTGTACCTGG
>CAKPJE010000080.1 GCA_934162555.1 uncultured Bacilli bacterium
TTTGCTGTATCATAAAGGTTTATATCACTAAAAGTAGTTTCATTGCTATTAATTATTTTATAGACATTAAAAGCAAACTTTAAGCTGGTTCCTTTTAATGTACCATTTATATTACTCGCATAATATGATAATGTGCCAGCTACAACAATCAAAAAAGTTAATACCATTAAACCAATATAATTTTTCTTACTCATACATTCCTCCACCATTAAAAGGACTAGCACTTATTACTACTCCTATATAGTTATTAACAAAATTATTATTTTTTTTATTTTTTAGTAATACATGTATGTATGTATTAGTGCTTTCATGTTATCAACATTCTTTCTATTTTCTTATTACTTATTAACAATTACTCTATATACATTATACAATATATTATCCATAAATTCAATCAAAAAAAGATTAAATTGAATTAATATTCACTTTAACCTTCTTCTCACCATTCGCATAAGCAGTAGCTTGAGCAATAGTTCTAATAGCATTTGCTATATTACCAGCTTTACCAATAATAGAACCCATATCTTTTTCATCTACATTAATATTAATAACTGAAAAAGTTCCCTCATCACTACCTTGCTCAACAGTAACACTATCTGGATATTTAACAATTTGTTTAACTAAATAATCAACTAAATAAACTACCTTGTCCATCTTATTTGCCCATTCTCATTTCATGATATTCTTTTAAAACACCAGTTTGGCTTAATAAATTACGTACTGTATCAGTAGGTTCAGCACCATTTTTTAACCATTTAATTGCTAATTCCTTGTTGATTTTAACCTCAGCAGGATTTGCAACTGGATTATAAGTACCGATCTCTTCAATAGTACGTCCATCTCTAGGACTCTTTGAATCAGCAACTACAACTCTATAAAAAGGTCTCTTAGTAGTACCCATTCTTTTTAATCTAATCTTTACCATATTATCTCCTCCATTCATTAAAATGATACCATAAAAAATATGCACTGTCAACCTTTTTTTGTTGACACATATATTTTTATAACTCAAAACATATTATTAAATATGAAGGATAGACAAAAAGACATAAAAATTGAAAACTTTGTATGGCTAGTATATATATTCATTATCATATTAAGTTACTATGCCAACTATAAAAAAAAACTTTATTTTATATAACGATAAAAAAAGTAACAAGAATACCAAAACTTACTAATTCTAATATTCTCAATCCTTTTAATTATATATATTTACTTTGCCTATAGCTCATATGAAGACATAAAAGAATTAAAATACTATAACACATATAATGATGATTTCGTAGAATCACAAAACCAAAATTATAAACTTAAAAAAAATTACAAACGGATCCACCGAGTACCATATATTTTATATATACCATTTTTAATAGTATCACTTATTTTTAATAATTTATTTATAGCTTCCTCACTTAAATCTTTATCTATTAATACAGCAACATTACCACTTAAAATAATACTCAAAAATAAAACTAAATAATTATAACTATTTTCCCCAACAATAGCAATATGCTCATTTTTATAGTTTTTATATAAATAATTACTCATATTTATAACATCACTATAATAATCAAAATAAGTTTTTACTTTATCACCATATGAAAATGCTACATCATTACCATTTGGGATACTTATATCTAACATTTCTTTTAAATTATTTATTTGATTACAATTATAATATGGATAATTCTTTCTCATACAACGCTCCAATACATTATACACTAAAAAAATAAAATAACAAAGGTATGGTAATAAAATGTATGTTATCAAACACTTTGTTTATTTAATCTTTTCTTAAAATCACATTTTTGGCACAACGCAGAAGGCATAATACCCTTTCTTATTAAATCATTAAATGTAATAAATTCAGGTGAATTTAATATTTCCTCTAAACTCTTTTCGAATATATTTCCAAAAGATAATTCCCCTTCTGAATCTAAACAACAAGGTACAACTTCACCACTTGCCAAAATACCTATATGAGTTCTTGTCCCATAGCATATTCCCCTTGTTTCTTTACCTTTACTTTCATTTGGCCAAGTAAACTCTATATCTTTATCTAAATAAATATGATCATTTAATTTAATATTTTTACCCCTATTTTCTTTTTTATAAAACTTTAATATTTTATCTAAAATTAAATTACTACTATCTTTATTAACTAACCATACTCTATATACTATAGTCGTTTTTATTTTTGAAGAAGTTTCAATTATCTTATCTAAATAATTACTATCTTTACTTTCACACATTAAAGATATATTTATCTGAACAATATTATTATACCGGTTTATTAAATCCACATATTTATTCAAATAAACTCCATTAGTAGTTATCTTAATTTTAATATCATTTTTTTTACAAAGCTCAAATACATCCTCTAAATTTTTATATAATAAAGGTTCTCCTTTAACATGAAGATATATTAAATTAGTATATTTTTTTATATTTTCCAGTATATATTTAAATTCATCTTTACTTAAAGAGCGTTTTTCTCTTTTATCCTTAGAACAAAAAGAACAATTCAAATTACATATATTTGAAAGCTCTACATATATTCTTTTAAACCTCATATTTCACCAAAATCAATATACTCAATTTCTTTGTCTATTCTATTTTTTACCAAATCATATTCTTTTTTCTTGCGCCTATTTTGAACAATTACCAATTCCTTTTTCATATCAATTAATAATTTATTATTCAAATCAAATCTCTCACATATTCCAATCATTTGTTTTAATGATACTTCATGAGCATCTATATTTGCCTCAAAAAAATCTTTATTTTCATTATAAAATTTTTTATTTTTTTCTTTTAATTTATTTTCTTTATATATTAAATATATCTGTTCATTATTCTTAGAAAGTTCTGGATTTTCCGTTATAAAATTAATTCTTCGATCTTGATTTATATATCTTAATTTTAAAAACAAATCTCTTAACATAGTACTTAAACTTATTGTTTTACCAAGTATAAATACTTCTTTATTATAGTATATATATGCCCCAATTATTTGTTTGCGTTTGTCCAAATTAAATTTAGTTTTCATTCTAAAAAAATTATTATCTCGTTCAAGCTTATATTTTTTTATATTATATTTTCTATATTGTATCAATATTACAAAAAAGTCAAACCTTTCTTGTGATACTTCATGACACAAAGATTCCAAAACAAATCTTGCCTCATTGAAATCAACCGTATCTTTTTTTATTAATTTACTTATATCATAATTATAGATTTTTTTATTTTCTTTTTTTATTTCTTCGATCTTAAAATCCATAGTTATCACCTTTACTATAATAATTTTACAATATTTTTTTAATTTAGTAAAGTATTTAAAGAAAAGAATAGCAAAGCTATTCTAATTTAAATCTATTTTTTTAGTTCTCCCATTCTACTAGTTGGTACAAAACCACTCTCTGCATTTATAACATCTTCAATCCTATTTACAATAGTCGCACATGTTAATTCAACTGTAGAAGGTCTATTAATAATCATATTGGTATTAGGTTCACCAACAATACTCCAGTTATTACAATCGTAATCTTTATCAGAATATACTTTACCAATACATTCAGAAATAATAGTAACTCCTTCTAAAGTCTTAGTTGTAACAACAGCACTCATACCAGTAGCATCGCCTTTTTTAATAACCATGTTAAGAGTACTAGATTCAATATCTGAATCATTAAATTGTGGTACACATTTTTGTACTTGGCTAACAACATGATAACCTAATTTATCACATAACCATCCGTTAGTATTCCACATATAACTAGGTAAAAAATCACCATTTTGAATTAATTTATTTCTTTCTTCTTCACTTATATTATCACTAGAAGCAACATCTCTTTCAAATTCCGATACACTCAAACCAGCACCATGTGCTTTAGCAAGTGCTATACCATAATCTTCAACATTATAAGAACTACTACCTCTAATTTCTTTAACACTAGCACTAGCACCAACTAAAGTAGAAATTAAATTACCCCAGAAAGCATCTTGATAACCACTACCTGTAATAGTACAATTATTTTCTTTGGCAATTTTATCTATTTCTTCAGTTAATCTAGGGCATGAATTAAATGGATAAAAAGCTTCTTCACAAGTAGTAATTGCATTAATACCTAGCTTAGCACATAACATAAGTGAATCTTTTACATCTTTCATTAAACTCATTGTTGTAATAATAACAATATCAGGTTTAACTTCTCTTAATAACTCTTCTGCATTTTTTGCATCAGTTATTTCAATCCCTAAATTAGAGCCACCTAATATAACTGAAATATCTTTTCCAACAATATTAGGGTTAATATCAACTGCCCCAACTAATTCATAACCTTTTTCCATAGCATATCTCATTGTATAAAGAGACATCTTTCCACAACCATATTGAACAAATTTTATCATATTATTTCCTTCTTTCTATTAAACTATTTCCGTTCATTTCTTTAGGAATATCTATTCCCATAATATCAAGTATTGTAGGTGCGACATCACAAAGTCTACCATTATTAACTTTATAATTATTATCTGTAATAATACAAGGTACAGGACTAACAGAATGACTAGTAACAACATTATCCTTATCATCAAGCATATAATCACAGTTACCATGATCAGCAATAATTACTAAAGTATAACCATTTTCTATAGCTTTTTTATATAATCTATCTAAGCAATTATCAAGTGCTAGAACAGCTTTACTTGTTGCATCATAATTACCAGTATGACCAACCATATCGCCATTGGCATAATTTAAAACAACTAAATCATAATTATTATCTAATTCTTCCATCAATTTATCAGTAATTAAATAAGCACTCATTTCTGGTTTTAAATCATAAGTTTTAACACTAGGAGATGGTATTAAAATCCTTGTAGATCCTTTTAAATCTCTTTCAACACCACCATCAAAGAAATAAGTAACATGAGCATATTTTTCTGTTTCAGCAATTCTAAGTTGTTTTAAACCCAAATTATCAATATATTCTCCTAACGTCTTAATTAGATTTTCATGTTTGTAAGCATTAGTAC
>CAKPJE010000081.1 GCA_934162555.1 uncultured Bacilli bacterium
AGAGGTGTTGGTGATAAAACAATATCAAATCTAAGCGATAAATCATTTAAATTAAATAAATGTATTTATGATGTAATAGAAACTGGAAAAGAACAAGAATTTAAAAAAATAATCGAAGAATTAAAAGAAAATAGTAAAGATGCTACTTTAACAGAATGAGTAGAATTAATATTAGTTAAAACAGGAATCAGGAAAGAATTGGAATCGGAAAAAACAGTAGACGCTGAAATAAGACTATCAAACTTAGAAGAATTTAAATCAATCACAAGAACATATGAAGAAAATAGTGATTCCCCAACTTTATAAGAATTCTTGGAAGAAATCAGTTTAGTAGCAGACATGAATGAACATAAAAATGAAACAAATGTTGTAACATTAATGACAGTCCATGCAGCTAAAGGATTAGAGTTTGATTATGTATTTGTAATTGGTATGGAAGAAGGATTGTTCCCACATCTAAACAGTATGGAAACGGAAGATCTAGAAGAAGAAAGAAGATTATGTTATGTTGCAATAACAAGAGCTAAGAAAAAATTATGGCTAATAAATGCAAAATCAAGAATGATTTATGGAAAACATGACAATTACTTCCCAAGTAGGTTCATTTCTGAAATACCAGATGAATATTTAGAAAAAGATGAAAATAAAAAACAAGTAACTAGTTTTACAAGTGATGAAGAATATAGACTAGGAGAAATACTAGAACATAAAATATTTGGTCAAGGTGTAGTAGTAGGCATGGATGACAAAGATTTAACAATTGCCTTTAGTAATAAATATGGCATAAAAAAAATTGCTCGCGGACACGCAAGCTTAAGGAGGAATGAAGATGCTTAATATTTTTGATGATTTAAATAAAGCAATGGAACCAGTCCAAAACTTTATTGAAAAAAATTATTCAAACCCATTATTATGGATTGGATTATTTGGTGGATTATTTTTACTAGCAAAATTAATATATGAAGCTTTACAAAAGGACAAATAGTATGAATATACAAAAAAGAATTAATGAATTAGTAGGTATTTTAAATAAAGCCAATTATGAATATTATGTTTTAGATAGTCCTAATTTAACAGATCAAGAATATGACAAATACTTAAGAGAATTAATTGACTTAGAAAATAAACACCCAGAATATGCTAAAGAAGATTCACCAACAAAAAGAGTAGGTGGAACTGTTGTAACAAAATTTAAAAAAATTAAACATGAAATACCAATGCTTAGTTTAAGTGATGTTTTTAATATTGATGAAGTAATAGATTTTGATAAAAAAGTAAGAGCAGTTGTCCCACATCCAGAATATGTTTGTGAATTAAAAATAGATGGTTTAAGTGTATCATTGCTTTATAAAAAAGGAAAATTAATTCGTGCAGCAACTAGAGGAAATGGTGTTGTTGGAGAAGATATAACACATAACGTAAAAACAATTAAAAATGTACCATTAGTTCTAAAAGAAAAAATTGATATAGAAGTTCGCGGAGAAATATACATGAGTAAAAAAGCATTTGAACTATGTAATAAAGAGCGTGAAAAAAATCATGAAGATTTATTTATGAATCCACGAAATGCTGCTAGTGGTAGTGTAAGACAATTAGATAGTAAAATTGCTGCCAAAAGGAATTTGTCAACCTTTATTTATCATTTACCAAATCCACTTGATTATAATATTAAAAGTCATAATGAAGCTTTAAATTTTATGGAAAATTTAGGATTTACTGTTAATAAAGCCAATAAAAAAGTTCATAATATTAATGAAGTTATAGAATTTATTGATTATTGGACAAAAAATAGACCATCTCTGCCATATGAAATAGATGGAATAGTTATTAAAGTTGATAGTATAGATGATCAAAAATTATTAGGTTATACAAGTAAATATCCTAAATGGGCAACAGCTTATAAATTCCCAGCAATGAAAGTTTATACCAAACTAGAAGATATAGTTTTAACAGTTGGTAGAACAGGCAAAATAACACCAAATGCTGTTTTAGAACCAGTTATTTTAATGGGTTCAAAAGTTAAAAGAGCAACATTACATAATGAAGATTATATATTAAAAAATGATATTCGAATAGGGGATATAGTAAGTGTTATTAAAGCAGGAGATGTTATACCAAGAGTAGAAGCTCCATTAATTGAAAGAAGAAATGGAACTGAAAAAGTATATACATTTAGTAAAAAGTGTCCAATTTGTTCCGGAGTTTTAGTAAAAAAAGAAACGGAATCAGATTATTATTGTATAAATAAATCATGTCCAGCTAGAAAAATTGAAAAATTAATTCATTTTGCTTCTAAACCAGCTATGGATTTAAATGGTTTAGGTGAAGAGATAATTGAAGACTTTTATAATTATGGTTTTATAAAAGAAATAACGGATTTTTATACTTTATCAAATTATTATGAAAATATTATGGAATTAGAAGGCTTTGGCAATAAAAAAATTGAATTAATTTTAAAAGGTATTGAAGAAAGTAAAAAGAATTCCTTAGAAAAGTTTTTGTATGGCTTAGGAATTAAAAGAATCGGTGTCAAAAATGCTAATATACTTGCCAAAAAATTTAAAACAATTCAAAATTTAATGGAAGCATCAATATTTGATATAGCAAATATTCATGATATGGGTGATATACTTGCTCGTAATGTTTTCTATTATTTTCAAGATGAAGATAATAAAAAAATGATTGAAAAATTTATTTCTTATGGTTTAAATATGAATTATATTGGTAATATAGAAATAGAAAACGATATTTTTTATGGAAAAACTTTTGTTTTAACTGGTACAATTAGTATTTCCCGTGAAGAAGCAACTGAAATAATAGAATCATTTGGTGGAAAAGTTACTAATAGTGTTACTTCTAAAACATATGCTGTAATAGTAGGTGAAGAACCAGGAATAAAATATACTAAAGCATTAGAACTTGGAACACAAATTTGGGATAATGACTACTTTTTAAAAATGGTAAAAAGTGTTAATCATTAAATCATAATTTTAGTACATTATAATAATGAGGTGAGATTTATGGATAACAAGTTTGTTGTTAATGGTTCAAAAGAAGCTTTAAATAATATGAAATATGAAATAGCCCGTGAACTAGGTGTTACATTAGGACCAGATACTACTTCAAGAATGAATGGTAGTGTTGGTGGTTACATGACTAAAAAATTAGTTGAACTTGGTAAACAATCTATTAGATAGTTATGGAAAAGGACTAGAAATCTAGTTCTTTTATTATAAAGTTATTTAAATAAAAAATAGACCTCTTGTAAAAAAAAACTAAATATGGTAAAGTTATAATGAGGATGATGATATGAAACAAATATATACCGAATATGGTTATTATGAAGGAAAACATGTAAATCTATTTATTTTAAAAAATATACTAAAAGATTTTATAAGATGCTTTACAAATAAATATGTTATATTAAAATGTAAAAGTATTTGGGGAGTAAAACAAAAAATTGAACAAAATAATTTAAAATCAGGAATTTATACATCTTTTTATATAGATTATTTCAACAAACACAGTTCATATGTAGGACTAAATACTTATTTTAAAGGAATCCCATGTCTTCCCCATGGATTTTATGGAATATTTATCTCTGACAATGCTAAAATTGGTAAAAACTGTGTTATCTTTCAAAATGTAACAATTGGTTCAAATACACTAGAAGGATCAAAAAACTTTGGTTCCCCACAAATAGGAGATA
This sequence comes from uncultured Bacilli bacterium, assembly GCA_934162555.1. Lineage (GTDB taxonomy): Bacteria > Bacillota_I > Bacilli_A > RF39 > UBA660 > CAG-884. The sequence goes on from CAKPJE010000081.1 coordinate 3,710, forward strand.
ACTGTTATATTGGAGCAGGAGCAAAGATAATAGGTAATATAAAAATAGGTAATAATGTTAGAATAGGCGCGAATGCGATTGTGACAACAGACATTCCTGATAACGTAACAGTAGTACTTGAAAAACCACGAATAATAAAAAAAGATCATCAAGATAATAGATACATAAAAATAATAGGAAAAAATAAATACTATTATGATGATGGTAACTTTTATAAACAATAAAAAAGCTTGAATTATATTCAAGATTTTTTTCATAAAACAACTATAAATTGTTTACATAAGTAAGAAAAATCCCTTTTTATTCTATCAGACCTGCTATCTTACTCTCAATTTTATTATAACAATTAATAAGTAAATAAAGCAATCAAAAAGTATTATACAAATGTATAGAAGTGTAAACAAAAATATGCTATAATATACGTACTTTAAGGAGGCACTATGATAGAATTATATGAAGACGAAAATAAAGTTTATGCCGAAAACTATTCAAAAATAAGAGAAAAAATAAATAGAAGTGATATTCAAAAAGCAAATAATATTGATGAAAGATATGTTAATTATCGTGGCTATACAGAAATAAAACAAGGAAAAAGACACATCTTTTTAGTAAGATCACAATCACATTATGCATACTATAGGGCATACATACTGATTAATAATAATGAAATAAAAGATGTTGACTGTGATTGTATCCAGTTTCAAAACTATGGAAGTTGTAAACATCTAGCAGCTTGCTTTAGATTCTATAGCACGGAATTATTTGGTAAAAAGAAAAAAACAACTGAAGAAATTTCAAGCATACTATTAGATAAATATTTTGCAAATAATAAACCAATTATAAAAAAAGAATTAAAATTAAATATAAACATCAATCTAAAAGAAGACAATTATTATGGTGAATCAAACATCTATTATGAACTTAAGATTAATATTGGAAATAATAAAATGTATTCTCTTAATGCCCGTTATTTATCATTTAAACCAGCTTATCTATATGAAAGTAAGTGCAAATTTGGTAAAGAATTAACTTATGATCCAGACAATTATTATTTCAACAATCAAAACAAAACTCTTATAGAATACCTAATAAAAAATAACATAAATCTTCAATATAGTTATTTAAGTGCTAACGAAATAGCTTCAATAATACCTTATCTAAGTATGCCATTTAATTTTGATAATCATGAAATAAATTACATAAATGAAGGTTTCCCATTTAAAACAAGTATAACCAAAAAAGATGATAACTATGAATTAACATTTAATTTAAATGATGCTATAAATATTGCAAATAAATACACTTAT
>CAKPJE010000082.1 GCA_934162555.1 uncultured Bacilli bacterium
AATCTAAGGTTTTATAAATATTTTTTTAATTCAGTAATTGAATTGTTTTGAAATTCATATAAATCTTTAGCAAGTTTTACAATTTTTTTATCACATTCCTTATATTTATCAAGTTTCTTTTCCATTTCAATTTTACCCATATTTAATCCTTGTATCAACATTTCGGCAATAGCAGAATCAGAATTATCTTTCATAACTTCCATATTAATACCTAAAAATGAACTCATCTTAGTCATAATATTTGTACTTTTAGGTTCAATCTTATTACTCTTTAATATTTTTTTACAATCCTTAACAATCTTTTCATACTCTTTTAATTCATCTTCAATTGCTTTTTTTAATTTGTTATCTTTATTTTCTAAAGCTCTTATTAAATTAGTAGTACTTTCATACCCCATATTTGCACATTTGTAAATGTACTCTAAAAATTCATTATTTTCTTTCATAACAATTTCCTTTCAAGTATATTATGAAACAATATTATATTTTTTATTCATATAATTTATAGAGATGATTATATGTCTTTACCAAACATTCCTCCAAAAATATTTACATTGTCAGCAGTTGCTTTAGGTTATTTATTAATAGACGATTTAACAGCAAATGAACAAAATGCCTTAGGGAACTGGTTAATGCTAACAGCTCAAGTACTATGCACAAATGCATTCTATAAACAGGTGCAAGCAGAAAGAGCAACTAGTCAAAATATAAATGTTGAAACATTAGAAAAAATGGTATGTGCTTTAAAAAAAGAAATAGATGAATTAAAAAAAACGAGTTAAACTCATTTTAATTTATTGAAAGCATTAATTATAGCAATTTTACCATATTCATAAGTAAGTGATCCTTGTTGATATGCTATAAAAGGTGCTCTAATTGGTCCATCACAAGAAAGTTCCAAACTAGAGCCTTGTGTAAATGTTCCGGCAGCCATAATTACTTGATCATCATAACCTGGCATGTCACATGGTTCAACAGTTGCACCAGAATCAATTGGTGAATTATATTGAATTTGTTTACAGTATTCTATTAAATCTTCTGGATTACCAAATATGATGTTTTGGACAATGTCTGCCCTTTTTTCATTATATTTTGGTTCTACATTATAACCTTTTAGTTCTAATAATCTAGATGTAAATATAGCCGTTTTTAGAGCAGATGCAACTGCTGATGGTGCCATATAAAGTCCTTGTAATATAGATTTATTGACGCCCAATGTTGGACCAACTTCTTTTCCACAACCAGGCACAGTTAATCTTTCAGCAACAAGTTCAACTAAATCTTTTCTTCCAACAACATAACCACCATTAGGTGCTAAACCACCGCCTAAATTTTTGATTAATGAACCAACAACAATGTCTGCTCCTACTTCTATAGGTTCTTTTGTATCAACAAGTTCACAATAGCAGTTATCAATCATAATTATTACATCTTTATCAATTGTTCTAATAAAATTTATTACTTTTTTTAATAAATCAATAGTAATGGATTTTCTTGTAGAATAACCTTTTGATCTTTGAATTTCAATAACTTTAACTTTATTTTTTTTCAAATATTCTTCTATTTTTTTATAATCAAAGTCATTATTTACTAAATCAATTTCATCATATTTAATACCAAATGACATTAAGGATGATTTATTTTCTTTTATTCCAATTACTTCGTGTAATGTATCGTAAGGTGTGCCTGTTATTGAAAGTAATGTATCATTAGGTCTAAGTAAACCAAACAATGTAACTGTTAAAGCATGTGTACCTGATATTATTTGGGTTCTAACTAATGCATCTTCCGCTTTAAATATACTAGCATATATTTTTTCAATTACTTCTCGTCCGTCATCATTATAACCATAACCATCAGTCATATTAAAATGATGAACGTCAACTTTATTTTCTATAAAAGCTGATAATACTTTCTTACTATTCATATAACATATTTTATCAATTTCTTCTATATAAGGTTTTATGTCTTTTTCTGTTTGTTCTATCATATTTTTCCTCCATCAATTCTTATTATTTCTCCATTAATATAATCGCTTTTACATAAAAATAATATTCCTTCTACTATTTCTTCTGGTTTTCCAAATCTATTTAACAAGATTTTATTTTTTTCATTTTTTATAAAAGATTCATCCATTTCTAGTGTTTCTTTTGTTTCAATCCATCCAGGTGCGATTGCATTTACTTTAATATATGGTGCATAATATAGTGCTAGATTTTTGGTTAAGTTTATTAATCCTGCTTTTGATGCATCATAATCAATTGATTCCGGGTAAAATGTGTCAATTCCGTTTGTAGATACTATATTGATAATTTTACCATTTTTATTTTCTAGCATATGCTTACCTATTTTTTTAGATAAAAGGAAAGGCCCAACTAAATTAATGTTTAAGATTTTTAAAAAAGTTTCTTTTGTTTTTTCTTCCAATGGTTCATCTTTGTAAAATGCGGCATTATTGATTAAAATGTCTATATTTTTATATTTATTAACAACTTTATCAACTAAATTGTTAATATCTTGTTCGTTTTCTAAATCACATTTTATTAATTCGATATTATATTTATTTTTTATTTCTGAAGCTTTTTTTTCATTTTTGTTATAAGTTCCAATAACATTGTAATTATTATTTTTTAATACTTCAACTATTTTTTCGCCCAATGTTCCTGTTGAACCGGTTACTAATACATTTTTCACTTGCACCACCTAAAACATGATAGTATTTTTTTATTGTTTTGTAAAATAGAATAAGAAAAAAATTGTTATATTTAATAACAATTATCTTAATTTTGAGTGATTTGTAAATTCATCTTGATTAAATTTGTTATACAAATCGGCAATTTTTATTTCTGTTTCTTGTTCAGGTTGTTTCGTTTCTTGTCCTAATTTCATTTTTGGTGGTTCATCATCAAAATCTCCATAATATGGTTCAAAAGGAGCATTTGGGACAAGTTTTTCTTTTTTTGCAAATTGTTCTATTTTTTCTTGTTCTTCTGCATATTTTCTTTGCTTTTCGCTATCATTTAGTTTCTTTTGTGCGGATTTTTTTGTTATTAAATATAAATCAGCACTTCTTGAACTTAATTCAGCAAAATAGCCTTCTTTAGTATTGTAGTTTTTATCTTCTTTCTTCATCATGCGGGCATATTCTATTCTATCATGGATAAATTCCTTTGTTATAGCAAGTGCGATTTCATGAGCAATTTGTTCATTTTGATTCATTTTTTATTCCTCCTACTTTAAGTTTATTTTATCACATTGTAAGCGAATTGTAAACAGCTTTATTTTATCTATCAATATTCTTACTTTTTTTATTTGTTTTTTCGGATATATGCAGTGCTAAATCCATTCCACTCATATCTTTAGTTTTGGGTTTATTTATAACTATTTCTTCATTGTTTTGAGGAGTTTTCTTTTCTCTAAAATAGTTATATATAGCATATATAATTATCAATATTATTAATAATGGTAGTAAATTAATCATAAATAGGATTGTTAGTATTATTAAAATTGCAATTATGATTATTTTTATTATGTCTTTTACTTTCTCCATTTGCTTCACCTCTATTATTGTACCATATATTATTTTTTAAAGAAACCTTTTTGCTCAATTTTTCGAATCAGCTTTTTAGCTTTAGAATAATTTATAAATTCATTATCATCTGTTTCTAACAAATTATTAAAGGCATTGTGCCTATCAGAGTAACTATTTTGATTTTTAAATTTTTCTTCTAGGTAATAGTCTAATCCCCTAAATATACTATAATAGGATAGTGTTTCATAATATTCATTTTTTTTAGGGAAATATTTAATAGATTTTCCATCTATATCAATAATATGTATATTTTTACCATTATATAAAATATTTGTTAATAAAAGATCTAAATGATATATTCCTTTGGTGATTAAAATTCTATTATCTTCAATTATTTCTTTTACTATTTCTATAAGCTCTATTTCATTTATGAACTTATATTCCATTAAACTAGAACAATTTTTATACCATTTTATGATAACACCTATGTACATTTCTTCTAAATATACAATATCTTTTGCAAAGTCAACAAAATCTAAATTGCTTCCTTTTTGGATAAATTTTTTTTGATCTTCTTCAAATCTTTTTAAATCTGCTCGCCTTTTTTTCAAACTGTGAATTCTTTTTAAAAATTCACTATATGATATATTTACATCTATTTCTTTTGGTACCTTTATTAATGTATTCTCATCATTGACAAAAACGTTTCCTCTTAATCCAGATCCTATTTTCTTTTTATTTTTTAAAGTATCATATAAATCATTAATTGTATAATTCATTTTATCCCCCCTTCTACTATTTTAATCTTCTTTTTAAAATTGTCAAATAAAAAGAAGGTTTAAAACCTTCTAATTAGGATTCTTGATTGCAAAGCATTTTTTTTAAATTGTGCACAATATCATATGTACCGCCTGCAAAGAGTCCTGCTGTTGCGATTGCGACTGAGATATCTTTAGTCATTAAATAATAGATTACTGCTACAAATATTCCTACAAACAAATTTTGAAGTGGTATTAATTCATTTTTTACAAAGTTACTTTTCTTAGATAGCTTGCCCAAAAAGAATGATACAACTATTGTTACAAGTGCAATTATATTCTCAAGCATTTTTATCACCTTCTACATTATTATATGAAGGTTCAAAATTAAGGAATATTTGTTAGTCTATTTGTGTTAATTTATTTTCAATTATTGAATAAAGATAAGTTTTAACTTGTTTTCCAGTAATATTTTCAATATGTTCTTTATAACCTTTTAATTGATTTCTATATTCATCATCAGTAGTATCTTTTAGTTTATAATCAATTATTTTATAATGATCATCATATTCTAACAACAAATCAATAATTCCTTTTGAATCACCATCAATAAATTCATGCTCTTTAAATATTTTATTTGGTTTATCAATAAATTTAACAATTTTTTTAACAT
>CAKPJE010000083.1 GCA_934162555.1 uncultured Bacilli bacterium
CCTGAAGGTAGAGGAATTAATATTCAAAAAAAAGAAGAGGTTGAAGCTTTAAATATAACTGGTATAGAATTTATTGAAGATACTAAAAGAAATTATCCAAATGGAGATTTTGCTTCTTACATTGTTGGCTATGCCAAATCATATGTTAAAGATAATGGAAAAGTTATTATTGGTGAACTTGGTATAGAAGGACTTTATAATAAAGAATTAACAGGTGAGGATGGCTATTTTAAATACCAACAAGATACTTCTGGTATTCAAATCCCTAATACACCAGAAGAAAGAGTACCTGCTAAGGATGGATATAATATTTATTTAACTATTAATTCAAATATTGAAAGATTTACGGAAAGTGCAATGCATGAATTAACGGAAAAAGCAAAACCTGAATGGGCTGTTGTTGCTCTAATGGATGCCAAAACAGGAGCAATTCTTGCTTCTAGTATTTCACCTTCTTTTAATCCTAATAAACTAAATATTACTAATTATGAAAATCCTTTGGTTACTTATGCTTTTGAACCTGGTTCAACTATGAAAATATATTCTTATATGTGTGCGATTGATAAAGGAACTTATGATGGTAATGCCTTATATGATACAGGTATTATTAAAATAGATGGTGGTACTGTAAAAGACTGGAACCAAATAGGATTTGGTCGTATAACTTTTGATAAAGGTTTTGAGTATTCTAGTAATACAGGTGCGATTAATTTGATGCGTAAATTTATTACTAAAGATGAATTAAAAGAGTGTTACAACAAATATGGTTTTGGTTCTAAAACAGGGGTTGAACTTGCAAGAGAATTACCTGGTAAAATAAGTTTTAATTATGACCTAGAAGTAGCGAATGCTAGTTTTGGACAAGGTATTACAACAACTCCTATTCAACATTTACAAGCTTTATCTATAATTGCTAATAATGGTAAAAAAATCACACCATATGTTGTTGATAGAATAGTAGATCCAAATACTGGTAAAACAGTTTATGAAGGTAAAAAAGATGGTGTACAAGTTGTCTCTGCTAGTACGACTAATAAAATGAAAGAACTTATGAGAAATGTTATAGAAGGAAAAGATGTATTTACAACTGGTACAAATTATTATAAAGAAGGTTTAGGATTAATTGGTAAAACAGGAACTGCTGAATTCTGGGATAGTAGCAAAGGTTCTTATGCAACAGGTATCCATGATTATATTTATTCTTTTGCAGGAATGTTCCCTTATGATGATCCAGAAATAATAATATATGCTGCTATGAAGAAACCAGTATATCAACCAAACCAAACTTTGAGCAAACTTGTAAAAGATATTGCTTCTGATACTTCTAAGTATTTAAATATTTCTACTGATGATAATAAAACTTTAAATTCTTATGTAATTACAAATTATTATAATAAGAACATAGATGATGTTACAAATGATTTAATTAGTAAAAAACTAAATGTTTATGTTATTGGTGATGGGGATAGGGTAATTAATCAGTATCCAAAAGTTAACAGAACCATTGTTGAAGGTGATTTAGTAATTCTAAAAACTAATAGTACTTCTATTACTGTTCCTTCTTTTATAAATTTATCTTATAAAGAAGCTAATGAATTATGTAATATGATGAATGCTAGTTGTAATTTTACAGGAAATGGTTATATTAAAGAACAAAGTATTCCTGAAGGTACATTATATGATAAAGAAAGCATTATTGAATTAACATTAGAGTAACAATTTTTATAAAAATATGATATAATTGATATAGAGTAGCGGGGTGAAGAAATGGAGCATTTGCCTAATATTATTTTTAATGATGATGAAGACGAAAAAAAAGAGAAAAAAACTATTGAATTTGAAATTAAGAGTGGTTTAGTTGGTGGTAATGAAAGTGCTGATCGTCTTATTAAACCTGATGAGAGGAAAATAAAAAGAATTGATGATTTAGTAATTGAAAAGAAAGAACTATCTAAAGCACCTCATCCACCAGTATTACCAATTCCGAGAATGCCAGAAAAAGCACCTCATCCACCTGAACTACCAATACCAGAAAAATTAACTTTGAAAATGCGTTTACATCTTTTTAGATCAAGAACAAAAGAAAATGCAAGTGTTCATAGTAAAGAAATAACCCAAAAAATAAGAAGAATTGATTTTCTATTAATTATTAGTATTATTTTAATTTTTATCAGTTTATTAACTATTTCATTTGGCATATATGGTTATGTTAATTTAAAAAATACTTATGAAAAAAATAAAAATAGTTTTTCGGATACTAATTATATAGATATGGAAAATTTTTGTAAAAATAAAAATTATAAAGATTGTCCAAAATATTTAAATTATATAACTGGTTTAAAATATATGGAAGATAAAAATTATATTCTTGCTAAAGAAAGTTTTAGTTCTCTAAATGATTTTTATAGCAGCACTTATTACATCAATTATATAGATGGTGTCCAATTTATAAAAAATAAAGATATTAATTCAGCAAAAAATAGTTTTAGTAAATCTAACAATATATTAAATACAGAGTATTATTTAAAATATATAAATTTAATTGATGAAATTAATAGTTCTAATTTAAATAATATAAATGATTGTTATGATTTGGAAGGTCATATTGAAGTTGATTATATAAGCAAATATATTGATGGTAAAAGATTTTATAATGAAGGCGATTTTAAAAGAAGTTCTAGTGTTTTAGAAGATGCTTCATATGTTATTGATGATGCTAAAACAATTATTTTAGAAGCTAAATATAGATATGCAAAAGAAGCTCAACTTGATGGTTTTATTGGAACAGCTTATAGACTTCTAAATGAAATTAAAGATTATAAAGATGTTAAAACTATTTTAGAAAGTCCAATTTATTATGTTATTAATAACTGGAGTTATAAAAATAATAATGGCTTTTTACTAAATTTATCTTTCTATGAATCAAGTGATACTTGTTTTCATGAAGTAAAAAATGGTTTAACTGCTGGATTTAGTTATGATACAGATGCTACTATATATGAATATAAAGTAAAAAATAATATAATATATTTTAAAAATAAAGATAATGAATATATGGAAATGTATTTAATAAGAAGCTTTGCTAAAGATAAACTTATATTAGATGTTAATGGTACTATATTTGAAATGAATACAAGAGCATGATAAAATCATGTTCTTTTTAGTAAAAATATGGACTAATAAAAAAAAATTTGATACAATTATTATGAAATAGTTAGGAGAATAACATGAGTTTAATAGAATATGCAAAAGCTGGGAATTTAAAAAGATTTAGAGATAATTTGAAAGAAATATCTAAAAAGGAAAATAAAAGTACATTTTATTTATTTAATCATTTTTTATTAACCTTTTTAAAAAGTGGTTGTGGTTATAGTGATTATTTGAATTATCAGTTATATAATAAAACTTTTAAAGAGATAAGTGAATATGTTACCATTAAACATCAAGATAAATTTTATGAGATTGTTTCACCTGCTAAATATAAGACTTTTTTTACAATTAAACCTAATTTTTTAAATAATTTTAAAGATTTTATTAATAGAGACTTCTTTGAAAATGGTACAGTTGATGATTTAAAAAAATTCCTTTCTAATAATGAAGAATTTATGGTTAAACCAAGAGATGGTTTAGGTGGTAAAGGAGTTTATAAAGAGTATAGAAAAAATATTAAAGATGTAAATGAATTTTATGATTATTTAAAAAATAATAATTTATTTATTGAAGAATATGTTAAACAAAATAAGGAAATAAATAAACTTTGCAAGGAAAGTGTTAATACTATTAGAATTATGACTTTTGCTTATAATGGTAAAAGTGAAATTGTCTATGCTGCAATGCGTATTGGAAATGGTGTTAATAATGTTGACAATTTTCATCAAGGTGGAATGGGATGTAAGATTGATTTAGATAAAGGAATTTTAATTGGTGATGCTTATGATAAAGATTTGAACCATTTTAAAGTCCATCCAAAGAGTAAAGTCAAATTTGATGGATTTAAAATTCCTTATTGGGAAGAAGCAAAAAAGCTTGTTTTAAATGCTAGTAAGGTTAATAATAATATTCATATGGTAGGTTGGGATGTTGCAATTACTGATGATGGACCAACTTTGATTGAAGGTAATAGAAGACCTGGTTTTGACTTAATCCAAGTTTTATCTAAAAGAGGTAGAAAAGATATTATGATGCATTGTTTAGATATTGTAAATAAAGAAGAAGGGACTAATTATAAAATATGAAGGTATTAGTTATACCTACATGGTATCCAAGTGGTGAAGATAAATTAATGGGGGCATATCATAAGGATTTTACGAATGCTTTAAATAAAAATGGTATTAAAGCTGATATGTTATATATTGAAAGGGAAAGACTTTCTAAACCATTAAAGTATTTATTTCTTAAAAAAAAATATGTAGAACATGAAAAAAATTATAATGTCTATAAATATCGCATGTTAAATTATGCTCCAATAAACTTTGATTTGGAAATTAAAAAATATACGAATAAATTATTAAAAGCTGTTAAAGAATATATAGGGATTAATGGTAAACCAGATATATTACATGCCCAGGTTATTTTGCCTGCTGGGTATGCAACTTATATTGTTGGTAAAAAATTAAATATCCCAGTTATTGTTACGGAACATTGTGGTAATGTTGAAAGGTTTTTTAAGCCACCTTTAAATAAATATACTGATGAAATGATTGGAAATGTAGTATTTACAGTTGTAAGTAAGTATATGCAGAAAATAGCTCTAAAGTATACTGATAAATGTGAAGTTTTACCTAATTTGGTTGATATTGATAATTATGTTAATTACGGGAAAAGAAAAATAGAAAATAGATTCAATTTGGTTTCTCTTTGTGCTTTAAGAGAAGGCAAAAAAATAGATAATAT
>CAKPJE010000084.1 GCA_934162555.1 uncultured Bacilli bacterium
CATTGGGACTTCATATCCTATTTCATTACTTTCATCATAAATTATATCATTCTTTTCTTTAATATAGTTTTTTGCTTTGGTGCACCATAAATTATAAGCAATCTTCCATATTAAATTTTCTATCTTTTCAACTTTAATATCTTTACTAAAATACTCAAATATTGCCAAAAAGACACTATTAGTTAAATCTTCTGCATCTTCTTTATGATTTGTCTTTTTTATTGCCCAATTATAAATTTTATAATAATATTCATCATAAATCTTGTCCACAATAATCACCTTTCAATAATATAGTCATTAATTTTAGAAAATGGTTAGGTTTTTTTTATATTTTTCCTTAAAAATTTAATATATAATGTAAAACAAATTAAATCAGTAATTGCCAAAAATAATTTTGTATGCTCTATTATAACATTATAAAATAAGAAACTAACCTCAATTAAAATAAATATAGCTTTCATTTTTTCTCCATTTCAACAAATTACTATTTTTCATTTTTAAATATTTACTTACAACTATATATATTATTTCCTTTCAAGTAAAGTAACACTCTCAACATGATAAGTATTAGGAAACATATTAAATCCTTTAATACTAATAATATTATAATTGTCTAATTTCTTTAAATCACGAGCCAAAGTCATAGGATCACAAGAAACATAAATAATTTTTTTAGGAAGTAATTTATTGATATCCGTAATCATCTTATCATCAAGACCACTTCTAGGAGGATCAACAATAATAACATCTGGCTTTAAATCAGTCTTTTTAACAATACTAGAAGCATCGCCATCATAAAAATCTATATTATTAATACCATTAATTTTCTTATTCTCATTAGCATCCCTAACAGCTTCGCTATTAATCTCAAGACCAATAACTCTATTCGCTTTATTACTAACAAAAATACCAATAGTACCTGTTCCACAATATAAATCAAAAATAACATTAGTTTTATCAATAAGTGAATCAATATAATTATACATAGCACTCGCAACTAAAGTATTAACCTGAAAAAAAGACTCACTAGAAACTAAAAATTTAAAATTGCCCATATGGACAGTTATTTTACTCTTACCATAAACATTCTTTTTATTAACATATATAGAATCAACAATACCCTTTAAATAATCAAAATTAACATTATCACTACCAATAAAAGTAACCATAGATTCATCCATACATTTAATAACAATCTGTTTAATACCATTTAAATTTTGATTTTTTTTAATTAAATCAATAATTTTATTAATTCTATCATCAACTAAAAAACATTTATCAATACAAACAATATCATTACTATTTTTCTTATATAAACCAATTTCATTATTACAAACCTGTAAAGTAATTTTATTTCTATAATTATACTCATTTAAATTAACAACATCCAAAACCTTTATATTTTTATCAACATATTTGTTAATAATATTATTTAATTTATCAAGTTTATAACCATTTTGATCCTTAATATGCATAATATCACAACCACCACATATACCATAAAAAGGACATTTTGTATCAGTTCTCAAATCATCATTTTTTTTATAATATTTAATTACTCTACCATTTACAATATTCTTTTTTTCTTTTTCAATTTCAATCTCTACTTCTTCACCAGGTAAAGCATCAAAAACAAAATAAACCTTATCATTAAAATGACCAATACCTCTACCTTGATGATCAAAACTATCAATTTTTAATCTCATAATACATCCCTCAAAAATATTATATCAAAAAAAGATGAGAAACTCATCATATTATTTTATATATTGCATAAGCAGTTATTAAAAGTGCTGCTAATATTAAGATACCTAAAAATATTTTTAATAAAACATTATTCTTCTTAATACTCTCATGCATATCCTTTAATTCTTCAAAATCCTTATCAACAAGCCCAAGATTAAGTGAAGTTTTTTCAGGTTCTACAGTCTCTTCTTTTTCCTTTTCAATTATTTCCTTAATTGAGCCTTCCTTTAAAGTCTTAGTCGCCATCAAATCACCAAACATATCATCAAGTACTTCAGGCTTTTCCTCTTCTTCTTTTAATTTTTCTATTCTCTCTCTAATCTCAAAAGGATTTTCTTTCAGACTTCTTTTTAAATTATCTTCTTTATAATTAGTTCTCGCTTGAACTAAAACCTCATTTATATCATAAGCCTTTTCATCCTCATGATCATCTACAATTTCTTTAGGAATAATCTGAACTTTTTTTTCATATTTTTTTTCTTCAGCTATCATACTCTTAATAGCATCCAAATTAAGTTCATTAGTCCTAGAAATAGTTTTTTCATTAGTTTTAATTGAATACTCTTTACTATCATACAATGTATCATATAAACTACGGTTTTTTAAAGCTCTAGATAAACCATCTTCTTCACCATATCTATCCATTCTATTAGCCATATTCCTCACCCTATTATAATCATATCACATTTTTAAAATTTTTAAAATACTATACTTGCTTTTTAGAACCTTTTTGTTTATAATTTGATTTGGAGGTAAAAAAATGAAAATGACAGTTGACAAAAATGCATGCATTGGATGTGGTGCTTGTGTTGGTACATGTGATAAAGTATTTGGATTTGATGACAATTATGCTGAAGTAATTGTAGATGAAATCCCAGAAGAATTAAAAGAAGAAGCTATGGATGCTCTAGAGGGTTGCCCAGTAGATGCAATTAGCATAGTTAAAGACTAAAAAAATATTTTTGCAACAAAATAAGCAATTATAATTGAAACGGAATCTGCGAGTAAACACACAATTGGTGCGTAGCGGATTTTTTTTATTTTAACAATTCCAAAGTAAAGAGTTAAAACATAAAAAGTTGTATCACTAGTAGCTTGTATTAAAGATGCAAAAAAAGAAAGAAAATGATCAACCCCAAATGTTTTGTAAATGTTATTTAAAGTACCAAAGGCAGCATTTCCTGATAAAGGTCTTAATATAATCATTGTAATTATACTAGCATTTTTAGAAAACATGGATAAAATATTACTATTAGTAAAAATATTAACAGCAAAAATCATTGCTAAAATAGTTGGGAAAATATCTTTCATTAAACCAAATGATTCCTTTACACCTTCTATAAAAGATTCATAAATATTAGTCTTATTATAAGAATAAACTAAAACAAATAAAACCATTAAAGGAAGTATTAATCTAGTCATGATAAATTCTCCTAAATATATAATCAATAATTAAACTAACAATTGTAGATAATAAAGTAACAATTAAAGCAGGTACAATTATTTTACCAGGATCACTAGAATTATAAAAGGTTCTAAGACCAAGTACACTAGTAGGAAGTAAAGTTAATCCCGATGTATTAATTACTAAAAAAGTTATCATTGCTTTAGAAGCTCTATCACTTTTATTTAGTTCCTGTAAAGATTTCATTGCTTTTAAACCAATAGGAGTAGCAGCATTACCTACTCCAAACATATTAACAATAATATTACTTGATATATACCCAAGTGCTTTATCATTTTCAGGTATATCTTTAAATAATGGTTTAATTAATTTCGATGTAATTTTAGATAGTTTATCAATTAAACCCGAATTTTCTAAAATTTTCATTATTCCAAACCATAAAGCAATATTCGGAAATATTTGCAAACATAAATCAATTGCTTCTTTAGGAGTAGATAAAATTACATTTGTCATGTTTGTTCCATTAAATAAAGAATAACCAATTCCAACAACTATTAATATAAACCAAATAAAGCTTACCATAGATTTCTAAACCATTCCTTGATTTTCTGAAAAAATGACTTTTTTTCTTTTTTCTTAATGAACAAATCGATATTTTTTAGTTCCTTATTTTGCAATTTTATGACTACATTTCCAATCTTTTCATCATTTTCATAATTTGCTTTTTTAATTAAATCAATTTTTAAAATAATATCATTTTTTTCTGTATTTGATAAAGGATAATTAAATCCTTCTTTAACATAAAAAGATTCTTTATAAAAGTCTTCTCCATAAACTTCAAATAATCCTTCTTTAACAATTTCATAACTCTTATAATTTTCATAAGCTTCTTTATATAAATTCTGATGATCTAAAAAATCATTTCCATCATTAAGTGTTACAACAACTAAATCTAAATTATCTTTACTTGCTGTAGTTACCAAAGTTCTTTTAGCAATATCAGTAAAACCAGTTTTACCACCTGTTGTATATTTATAAAGAGTAAGTAATTTATTTTTATTTACCCAAAAATAATTATTCATATTTGTTTTAAGTTGATATTTTCTTGTTCCAGTTATCATTCTAAATGTTTCATTTTTCATAGCATAACTCATAAGGAGTGCCATATCATAAGCTGTTGAAATATTACCACCTTTTTCTTCTAAACCAGAAGGATTATTAAAAGTAGTATCTTTCATACCAACTTCTTTAGCTTTATCATTCATTAATTTAACAAAATCATCTTCATTTTCACATACAGTACTTGCAATTTGTAAAGCGGCATCATTACCACTTCTAAGCATTAATCCGTAAACTAAGTCAATTAATTTTAATTCTTCACCTAGTTTTATATATATACCAGAGCCATATGCTTTATTTACAACATCAGTTACTTTAACTGTATCATATAATTTATCAGATTCAAGTGCAAGTATAGCTGTCATAATTTTAGAAATAGATGCAATACTTCTTTTAGTATGAATATTTTTTGCATATATAATTCTATTTGTTTTTTGTTCCATCAAAATCGCACTTGTTGCACTTGTATCATAAGCCTTAATATTAACTGGGATTATAAATAATAATAAAATAATTATTTTCTTCAAACTTATCACCTATTTCAATATATGAAAAAAAGGACAAAATAGTCCTTAATCATAACGATTCTATAAATATTAAAAACATAATAATAT
>CAKPJE010000085.1 GCA_934162555.1 uncultured Bacilli bacterium
GCAAAAGAACCTCCAGCAGTACACCAGCCTGTACCTTTTCCTACTATATCTTTTTGTAAGATACTATAATCACTACCTTGACTATATTTTTTCCATATACCATTATCTGTTTTATTTAATTCTTTCTGATTTATATTTTTTATTACATAACTATATATTTTTTTAAAAGACCCATTTTCTAGTAGTTTATTAAGGATTTCATCTGATACTTTTATTCCATTTAAAAATTTAATCATATGGTCAATTGTAATTGCAAGTGCTTCTCTATTTAAATCAGCAAACATGTTGGTGGTACTTTTACTTCTTTTTTCATATTCGCCAGTTTCTTTATTAAAATTACCCATTGTTAGCATTCCTTTAAATGCCCAATATTTGGCCCAAAAGGGATAATTTGCATCATCACTTAATAAATAATCTAACCATAAATCAAGTGATTCTTTTTGATTTCTTATTAATTCATTATTTAATTCTTTTATTTTTGTTTCATCAAAATTGATATGTCCTTTGCCTTTTTCAAAAGAAATTTTATCTTTTAGTTTATAATAACTACTAGGTATATTTTCTTCTTTAATAACATATTTTCTATAATAAAATTCTTTTAATGCGATTATATGGTTATGCTCTAATGCTTGGTTGTGCATGTGCTCCATTCTATCTAAATATGCTTTGATATTTTCTTCTTTTTTTCCAATATATTTTTGATCTATACCATGCATAACTTCTTCACTTTTATACATGTCTTTATATAGTCTGTTTAAAAATTCTTCTCCCATAAAACACCTTAATTAAATTATACTATTTTTTTGTTTTTAAAATCAATAATACTTTTAAATTTAAGGAATAATTTTGAAAAAAAGGGGATGTTTTCTTGTGCTTTCATAATAAATATTATATAATTAAAAAGTAAGGAGTGTATTATGATAACAAACGAAGAATTAATTAAAATTGATAAATACTTTAGAGCAGCAAATTACCTTTCTGCTTGTCAATTATATTTACTTGATAATCCTTTACTTAAGAGACCTCTTAAAATTGAAGATATAAAGAGAAATATTGTTGGCCACTGGGGTACTGTTCCTGGTCAAAATTTTATTTATACTCATTTAAATAGAATTATTAAAAAATATGATTTAAATATGATTTATTTATCTGGTCCTGGACATGGTGGTAATGCTATGGTCGCGCAGAGCTATTTAGAGGGAACTTATAGTGAAATTTACCCTAATATTAGTCAAGATGAGGAAGGTCTAAAAAAACTTTTTAAACAATTTTCATTTCCTGGTGGTATTTCTTCCCATGTGGCACCAGAAACACCTGGTTCTATTAATGAGGGTGGTGAATTAGGTTATAGTCTAGCACATGCTTATGGTGCTGTACTTGATAATCCTGATTTAATTGCTGCTTGTGTAGTTGGTGATGGAGAAGCAGAAACGGGACCTCTTGCTACTAGTTGGCATCTTAATAAATTTATTAATCCTAAAACTGATGGTGTTGTATTACCGATTTTACATTTAAATGGGTATAAAATTGCAAATCCTACTATTTTTGCAAGAATTTCTAATGAAGAACTATTAAACTTCTTTAAGGGATGTGGCTATGAGCCTTTTATTGTTGAGGATAGTGATGATATACATGAGAGAATGGCCAATACTTTAGATATTGTTATTGATAGAATTAAAAAAATTAAAAACAATGCTTTAGTTAATAATAGTCGTCCTATATGGCCAATGATTATTTTGAAAACAAAAAAGGGATGGACTGGTCCAAAGGAAGTTAAGGGTTCATTTATTGAGGGAACTTTTAGAGCTCATCAAGTGCCTATTCCTATTTCGAGAAATAATCCGGAAAATTTAAATATTCTTGAAGAGTGGCTTAAAAGTTATAGGCCATGGGAATTGTTTGATGAAAATGGTAGATTAATTCCTGAACTTGAGGAACTTGCACCAATTGGTGATCATAGAATGAGTGCGAATCCTAATGCAAATGGTGGTGTTTTGTTAAAAGAACTTAGAACACCTGATTTTAAAGATTTTGGCATTAATGTCGAAAGAGGAATTACTGTTGCTCAAGATATGAAAGAACTTGGTAGATATGTACGAGAATTAATTAGACTAAATGAAGAAAACAGGAATTTCCGTGTATTTGGTCCTGATGAAGCTTTATCTAATAGGCTAAATTATATGTTTGATGTAACTAATAGACAGTTTATGGGTACTAAATATGATTATGATGAATTCTTAAATGATGATGGTAGAGTTATTGATTCTTACCTTTCAGAGCATGTTTGTGAAGGATTACTTGAGGGATATTTATTAACTGGTAGACATGGATTCTTCCATAGTTATGAAGCTTTTGTTAGAATTGTTGACTCAATGGCTAGCCAACATGCAAAATGGCTTAAAGTTACTAGTGAGCTTGCTTGGAGAAGACCTATTGCATCATTAAACTATGTTTTAACAAGTCATATTTGGCAACAAGATCATAATGGTTATACTCATCAAGATCCGGGATTTTTAAATCATCTGGTTACTAAAAAAGCGGATATTGTTAGAATTTATTTGCCTGCTGATGCTAATATGTTACTTTCTTGTTTCGATCATTGTATTAAGAGTAAAAACTATATTAATGTTATTGTTGCTAGTAAACATGAAAGGATGCAATGGCTTAGTATGGATGAAGCTATTAAACATTGCACTAATGGCATTGGTATTTGGAAATGGGCAAGTAACGATGAGGGATATGAACCTGATATTGTAATGGCTTGCGCTGGTGATACGCCTACTCTTGAAACTTTAGCTGCTACTAAAATTTTGAATGAATTTTTCCCAGAAGTTAAGGTAAGAGTTATAAATGTTGTTGATTTAATGAAGCTTGAATCTAATACAAATCATCCTCATGGTTTAACGGAAGATGAATTTGATATGTTGTTTACTAAAGATAAACCTGTTATATTTGCTTTTCATGGTTACCCTTCTTTAGTTCATCAACTTGCTTATAAGAGAACGAATAAAAATATTCATGTTCATGGATATAAAGAGGAAGGTACTATCACTACTCCATTTGATATGCGTGTGCAAAACCATTTAGACAGATTTCACTTGGTTATGGATGCTTTAAATTATTTGGACATCTTGGGAGAAAGACGTGCTTCACTTCATGAATGGTGTAAAGAAAAATTACTTGAACATAGTGCTTATATTAGAGAATATGGTGAAGATATGCCATATGTTAAAGATTGGAAATGGAAATAATACTTCTTTGTAAGTATTATTTTTTTTTGAATAAAATTTATTAGGGGGTGTTAATGGTGATTGTAAGGAATTTTCAAGATAATAAGTTAATTAATCCTAAAGATTTGATCATTAAAAATAAAAGTATTTATGAAATAATTGATAAATATATTAAAAAATGACTGCCGGGTTATATGTTAGAGTTTCAACTGATTCACAGGTTGAAGGCTATTCAATTGATGCTCAAAAAGAGATGCTTTCTGGTTATGCTAAAATAAAAGAGTTTGATAAATTTAAGTTTTATGTTGATGGTGGATACTCTGGGAAAGATTTGAATAGACCTGCTATTAATGACCTTATATCTGATATTAAAAAGGGTTTTATTGATACTGTTATCGTTTTCAAACTTGATAGAATTTCTAGAAGTCAAAGAGATACTCTTTATTTGATTGAAGAAGTTTTTAATAAATATAATGTTGGTTTTATTTCTATTAGGGAAAATTTTGATACTACTACTCCTTTTGGTAAAGCTATGATAGGGATACTTTCTGTGTTTGCTCAACTTGAAAGAGAAACTATTTTAGAAAGAACACGAATTGGTATTCAAAAGAGAGCTGAAGCTGGTTTATGGAAAGGTGGTGGGAAGATACCTTTTGCTTATGATTATGATAGTAAGATGGGAATTTTGATTCCTAATGATTATCGTGCATCAATTTTGAAGAAGATGGTTAATCTTTATATTAGTGGTTTTTCTTTTAAAAAAATTGGCTCTCTTTTTGAGATTGATGAGAGTAATGTTGAAAAAATTATTTTATCTAAAACTAATGTTGGATATGTTCCTTATAAAGGCAGATATTTTGTTGGAAAACATGATGGTATTATTTCAGAAGAGATTTATAATCAAATTATTATGATTAATTCTCTTCGTAAAAAATCACGCACTTCTAGGCATTATTTGCTCTCAGGTAAAATTTATTGTGGTGTTTGTGGGGCGAAATACAGGTATCAAAAATGGGGCAAAAGAATTGTTTGTTATTGTTATTCTAAACAAAAGA
Source organism: uncultured Bacilli bacterium (assembly GCA_934162555.1). Classification (GTDB taxonomy): domain Bacteria; phylum Bacillota_I; class Bacilli_A; order RF39; family UBA660; genus CAG-884. The sequence goes on from CAKPJE010000085.1 coordinate 4,286, forward strand.
GTAAACCTAAATTTGTGAAAGATCCTAATTGTAATAATAAAAGTTATGATTCTTATGTTTTGGAGGATTGTATTTTAGAGAGTATTTTTAGTTTAAATTTTGATGATAATTTTATGAAAAATGATTATGATTTTGATATAAGAAATGATTATGAAAAAAAAATTATTTCGATTGATAAAAAAATAACTAATCTTTTAAATAATATTTGCAATAATGTTGCTGTTGATATAACTAATGAAAAGATAAAAAGTTTAGAATGTGAAAAAAAAATAATCAAAAATATGCTTGATAGTAATATTAATAAAAAAATTAATACTTTTAAATCATTGGCTGATGTTTGGAATTTTATGCCTTTTGAGGAAAAGAAAATTATAATTGAATTTTTGATTGATAAGATTGTTGTTAATAATAATACAATTGATATTTATTATAATCTCGCCATCTGACTATGATTGGGGTTATTATGGGAGAGTTCTTAGTTTCTAAAGAAGGTATTGGTTATTTAATAATGTATGGTTCACAGGTTTTTAATTTGAATTTAGTCATGACGGGTA
>CAKPJE010000086.1 GCA_934162555.1 uncultured Bacilli bacterium
AAAAAAATTAATAATAATGTTAAAGGTTGGATACAAGTAAATGGCACTAATATAAATTATCCATTTGTACAAGCAAATGATAATAAATATTATTTAACACATAGTTTTGATAAATCTTGGAATAATGCTGGATGGTTATTTTTAGATTATATGAATAATTATACGAATAATAAAAACACTATTATTTATGCACATGGTAGAAATGATAAAACAATGTTTGGATCATTAAGAACTGTATTAACTAAAAACTGGTTATCTAATACAAATAACTATGTAATAAAAATATCTACTGAAAAAGAAAATAGTTTATGGCAGATATTTAGTACTTATCATATACCTACTACTAGTGATTACTTACAAACTAATTTTGAAAGTGATATTGAATATCAAGAATTTTTGGATATGATAAAAGATAGAAGTAGTTATAACTTTAATACAAATGTTACATCTACTGATAATATTCTTACCTTATCTACTTGTTATAGTAACAGTGATAAAATGGTAGTTCATGCTAAATTAATTAAAAAAGGCCAAAAATAAAAAGGTTGGATAATATATAATATGATACTTATTATATATTATGGTGTCCCAATCTTTTTTATTTTGATAATTTCAGAAAAAAATAATGAAAAAATCAAAATATAGTCAAATCGGCTAACTACGACCAATAGATAGATTGTTCCATAAATATTGCTTTTGATAAATATAATTTTTATATTTATATATTTTTCGTGAATTTTTAATTATATTTTCAGGTTCTATGTTTTCTTCAATAATCTTACTTAAAGCACTATTTTTTTCAAAATTAACATAAATTATATCATCAAAATATCTTTTACCAAATTCTCGAACCAAGTAGGTTTTACCAACTTGTCTTGCACCATATAATAATGGTTTACGATTATTTTTGTCTTTTCATTCAACTAATTTCTTCATTGCATCTCTTTCCATTTAATACTACCCATCTATAATACACACTATAACTCCAAAAAAATCAATATCTTTCTTACTTTTTTGGAGTTATATACATTTTATTTATTATTTTAAGTTAAAAAGAGCCTAAGCTCTTTTATTGTATTCTTCTAATTCTTTATAAGCAATTTTTCCCAATTTTGTTTTAGGTAATTCATCTAAAACCTCAATTTCTCTTGGTTGCTCATATTTTGCTAAATGTTTTTTTAGGTATTTTTGAATACTTACTTTTGCAAGCATTGCATTTTTACCTTCTTTTAATGTTACAAATGCTTTTACAATTTCACCTTTATTAGGATCTGGTACACCTATTACAGCACATGATGTAACAGCTTCGTGATTCATGATAATATCTTCAACATTTGCTGGATAAACATTATATCCACTTGTAATAATCATTCTTTTTAATCTAGCTTTATAATGAACTAAACCTTTTGAATCAATATAACCAATATCACCTGTGTGAAGATAAGTCTTACCATTCATTACTTCTAAAGTATTCTTTGTCTCTTCTTCTTCATCTAAATATTCAAGCATTACATTTGGACCTGAAATACATATTTCTCCTGGCATTCCATTTTTTAATTCTTCTTTAGTATTAATATCTATAATTTTGAATTCTGTGTCTGGGAAAGGATAACCAATTACATCGGCTTCATCATAGATACCAGATGGAGAAAGTGCAACTACTCCACTTGATTCTGTCAAACCATAACCAATTTTTATATCTGTTTCACAACCATATTTTTGTAAAAAGCCATTTACCTTTTGTTTTAGAGGAAGACTCATTGAATCCCCACCACATACAACTAATTTTAAACATTTTAATTCATTTTTGTTAAATTCCATTTTAGTTATATAATCATATAATGTTGGAACACCGCACAAAATATTAAAATGATATCTTCTTAAATAGGTTTTAAATTTTTTTGAGTCAAATTGAGGTATTAATATTGCTTTCATACCATTAAATAATGGTGTATGTGTACATATTCCGATACCAAAAGCATGAAAGTTTGGTAGAAATGTCAAAAATGAATTTTCAGGAACTAAAGCTTCTGGTGCGACATACCTACTTTGTAAGGCTTGTGTGTTAAATGAATAGTTACTTATTACAACACCTTTTGGTTTACCTGTTGTGCCTCCACTATATAAAATAACTGCTGGATCATTACTGTCCATACTTTCATAAGGATCTTCTGCATAAGATAGTGATTTTTTTAAGAAATGATCCCATAAGATAAATTTTTCATTTTCTGATACTTTTAATTTTCTACCTTTTATAACCCAGTATAAAAATGCTGTCATTTTTTCCATTGACTTTGTTGCAGAAGTTATAATTACCTTTTGAACATTTGTATTATCAATTATGTTTTGAACCTTTTTATAAGTTATATCAATACATAACATTACCTTTGTATTACTTTTATTTAAGTAATATTCTATTTCTTTTTCACTTGATAAAGGATGAATCATATTTGCAACTGCACCTATTTCATTTATTGCATAAAACATTGTTACTTCTTCAGGAGTATTTGGCATGCAAATTGTTACTTTGTCACCTTTTTCAACACCTAGTGCTTTTAAAGCTTTGGCACATTTATTAATTCTTTTTATCAATTGTTTATAAGTTATTTGGTTATTTTCATATTCTATTGCTGTATTCATTGGATATTTTAAAGCGGATTCAAATATAGCATCATATAAACTTCCTTCAAAATATTTTACTTTTTTAGGTAATTTGTAACCTTTTTTCCATTTATTTCTTATTTTATTATTTATACTTCTAAATAAATTCCTAGTTTTTAAAATTAATTTCTCTATCATTTTAATTTTTCCTTTCTTATTTTATAGAAAATAGCGCCCCCAATAAATACTATACTTAAGGGAATTACTACTTTAAGTATATCACTTTTTCCAGAATTATTAACTATATTTTGATATATTTTATCTTTGTTTATTTTTGATTTTAAAATGTTTTCAATGTTCATTTTTAACCTTCCTTCATATACTTTTTTAATTTTTTTAATGTCCTATATAGGTAATTTTTCACATTTGATTCATTTAAATTTAAAGCATGTGCGATTTTAGGAATTGTTAATCCATAGTTGTAATATAAATAAAATATTTTAGCAACTGTTTGATTTTTTTTTAGATATTTCCAGACTTTTTCTTGGTCATATTTTTTTATTGTAATTTCTTCTATATCTACATAATTTTTGTTTATAATTATATCTATAATAATCATTTATTTTGTTTTGAGCGATTCCTTTAATGTATGCTTTACTTAATAAATCATAATTATCTTTATTTATTATTTTAAACACTTCCATGTAAATTGTTTGTAAAATATCATTTACATCATTTATGTTTGGAGTAGCGCAGATGACATATTTAGAAATATCATCAAATGTTTCTTTGTATAATTTGTTAAATAATTCTTCCTTCATATGTATTCTCCTATTATATAGTCGTTTGTTCTTAAAAAAAAGTTTCATAAATTGAAAGTTTTTGGGAATATTCAAAAATAATGTTTTAAATGTAAGATAAATTTGTTTTATCAAATTTTCCCAGTTTACCATATTTTTTCTTTAAATCATATATATTGTATCAAAAAATGTAGTTAAAAAAAAGATACTATTTTAATATCCTTTCTTCTTTAGCAATAATTGCTCCATTATTTAAATATATTTTTGAAAATTCTATTGGTAAGTATGCTTTATCTAAATCATCAACTGAATATAAATATATATTATCAACTTTTTCTGGTAAAACTAGTTCTTTTATATTTTGTAAGTTATTTAAATATAGACTTCCATGTATACTTTTTGGTAAAACTAGATTGTTACAATCAGTTAGACTATTTAAATATAAATTACCATTCATGGTTTCAGGAAATGTCATTTTTCTGATTGTTTTTAAATTGTTTAAATAAACATCACCATTTATAGTTTTAGGTAGTTCTAGTTCAACATCTTTTTCTAAACTATTTAAATTAAGGTTACCATTTAGAGTTGTAGGCAATTTTAAATTTTTAGAATCAGTTAAATTAGATAAATTTATACTACCATTAAAGACTGTTGGTAAATTAAAATTGTCTACTTTTTTTATGCTTTTTAAACTTATGTTTCCGAAGAAATTTGATGGTAAATTTAGAAATGTTGGATCTTCTAATCCATCTAAATATAAGTCTCCTTTAAAGATGGGTGGTAAAATCAAATTTTGAGCTTCTTTTAAATCATTTAAAAATAAGTTGCCATAAAACTGCTTTGGTAATTTAAGATTAACAGCACTAGATAAATTCATTATTATTAAATTACCTTTAAAAATTTCAGGCATTTTTATATTCGGTAATCCATTAAAAATTAAATTGCCTTCATAATATATTGTATTATCATTTAATTCTTCTTCTGATAATCCTATATTTGCTTTAGTGGTTTTAAAAAGGTGCGCTAGGTCATTTTTTTTATCTCTTGTTTCTAAAATTTCTTTAATTCTCGGATCTTTACTATAACCAAATCCATCTATTTTATAACCTATTTCATACAAAAATGCTAGTTCTTCATCTGAATAATTATCTTTGCCATATAATTCGGTTATTTTTTTCATATCAAATATTTTTTTAATATATTTTTCTTTATCCGTAAACTCAGATAATTTTTTTAAAACTATTTGTTCCATATTTGGTTCTAAGTTTTGATTTTGGGCGATTCCTCTAACTTCAACAATATGGTTACAATCTGTTCTGATTGCTATTCTAGGAATTGTTGGCATACCGTTTTTATCATATGAGTAGTATATATAAAAATCCCCTACTCCTAGTTGATATTCAGC